>JBPCXM010000540.1:0-29264 GCA_051008535.1 Pseudomonadales bacterium
TGAAATTTGGTGCCGGTGACAAGGAAACTTTACTAGCAGAGGCGGATCAAGCGCTGTACGCGGCCAAGAAAAGTGGCCGTAATCGTGTGATTGAGTGGAGTGCTGCGCTGGCAAGCGATTCAAGCCCCTCTGCACTGCCGGTCACGTTGGACATACCAGCGGCGAATGACGCGGATGGCAATAAAGAGATTGACTTTCAGCACTTGCAAGTGCGTATTAAGGAATTGGAAACGCTGGCAGAACAGCGTTCGCGACAATTGGATCAACACACTGGCCGCGATGGTCTTACTGGCTTGCCAAACAAAGACAGTTTTTGCGAACGGGTTGACCATACCTTGCTACAGAACAAACGCCGCAGTGGCGTTGCCGCCGTGATGTCGATAGTGGTCAGCGGCTTTCACAAAGTCAACGATACGCTGGGGCATGCCGCCGGTGACCAGTTGTTAACAGAAGTTGCGGTACGCTTGCGTGAAACACTGCGCGCAACCGATACTGTCGCAGTGCTCGGCAGCGATAAGGAAGCCGCTGTGTTGTCGCGCTTGCATGCCAGCGAATTCAGTCTGCTGTTGTCCGATGTCGCGAATTCTGATTCGGTCACCTGGATAGTAAAACGTCTGTTCGACGCGTTGGCCGAGCCGGCTCAAATCGGCGAGCACAGGATTACACTCAACAGCGACATTGGTGTGAGTGTATATCCTGGCGACGGCGAAAATGCCGAAGCCCTGTTGAACCATGCAGGCATTGCCCGCAGCCATGCCGAGGGGCAAGCGGGGGTTAACAATTTCCAGTTTCACTCAGCGGCGATCAATCAAGCCGCAGTGCTACAGCTGAAGCTGGAGCGTGAACTGCAAAGCGCTATTGAGAACGATGAATTTGAGCTTTACTACCAACCCAAGGTGAATTTGCAATTGGGTGCTATCATCGGCTTTGAAGCGTTGCTGCGCTGGCACCACCCCGAGCGTGGCGTGGTCGGGCCAGACGAGTTTATCCGCGTGGCGGAACAATCTCGCCTGATCAATGTGATTGGCGACCAGGTGTTGAGGCGCGCGTGCCACCAGCTGGCCCAATGGAATAGAGAGTTGGGCAGCGATCTAACCTTGTCGGTTAATCTATCGCCAGTGCAGTTCCAGCAAAAGCAACTGGTTGACCGAGTGATGACGGTGCTGATCGAGACCGGCGTGGCGCCCGAGCTGTTGGAGCTGGAAATCACCGAAACCAGCATTATGGAAGACATGGACGTTGCAGAAACAACGCTGCGAAAGCTACGAGAGTGTGGCATCAAAATCGCTCTTGATGATTTTGGCACCGGTTATTCGGCGTTTAACTATCTAAAGCAATTCCCGATTGATTGTTTGAAAATAGACCGCGAATTCGTGCGCGACATTAGCAACGACCAGCGTAACGCCAGTATTGTAGCGACCATCATCCAGCTAGCACACAACATGAACCTGAATGTAGTGGCCGAAGGTGTTGAAACCACCGAGGAGTTGGCATTCTTGCGCGATATGAATTGCAACGAAGTGCAGGGCTATTTGTTTAGCCCGCCGGTGCCGGTTGCCTATGTCGCCAATCTACTGGAAGCGCAACTGGAATTTTCGGCCGACGCAGAAGTGACCGATGACGGCAAAGACTTTTCACAAGCCAGTTAAGTTAAAACTCTAACCGTGTAAAATAACTCCCCGCAGCTTGCCAGACGGGGAGTCAATGCCGCTGAAGATTATTCATACTGCCGATTGGCAAATCGGCAAACCATTCAAAAATTTTGCAGGCGATCAAGCCGCCAGGCTGCGTGTGCAGCGTATCGCCACCGTTAATACGATTGCGAAGCTGGCGGTATCGAGAGATGTAGACGCCGTGCTGGTCGCAGGCGATGTGTTCGATAGCCAGGCCGTGTCGGACGATACCTTGCGGCGCACTATCAATGCGATGCAAGCCTTCAGCGGCGATTGGGTGCTATTGCCTGGCAACCACGATGCGGCACTGGCGGAAAGCGTATGGACACGTTTGCAACGGCTGGCTATTGTGTCAGCGAATATTCACCTGGCGTTAAGCCCCGAACCAATTGATCTACGCGCCGGGCGTTTGCGTATTTTACCCGCGCCGTTGCAGCGCAAGCAGGAATCAAAAGATTTAACCCACTACTTCGACGCTGATATTAGTGGAGCGGAGGTTTTTCGTATTGGCCTCGCTCATGGCAGCCTGGAGAATCGCCTCCCCCCCGGTGCGGAGCAACACAATATGATTGCCGACGACCGATGCGAGAGGGCGCGGCTAGATTATATGGCGCTAGGCGACTGGCACGGCGTGCTGGAGATAGGCGAGGCGTCCTGGTATGCAGGTACGCCGGAGCCTGATCGTTTTCGCAATAACCAGTCGGGTAATGTGGTGCTGGTGGAGTTGACCAAACCCGGCGCCAAACCCGCGGTCGAGATTGTCCCGGTCGGCCACTTCCATTGGCAGGAGCTGGAGGCGGAGATCAATATTGCGGCCGATCTTGATGTGTTGGCCGGGCGCCTGGCGCAGCTGGGAGAAGCGGCGCGGCAGGTCGTGCGCCTGCGTTTATCCGGCGCGGTGGATATGTGTAACCGTGCCGAGCTCATGCAACTGGTCGACGACTGGCGTGCAAGGTTTCACTATCTCGACTTAAACCTTACCGAACTGCACGCCAAGCCCAGTGCCGAAGATATTCAACAGTTAGCAAGCAGCGGTTTCGTTGCCGACGCTCTGGAGCAACTGCTCAGAGTTCAGGACGACTCCAGCGACCCGGATCATGAATACGTCGAGCCAGCAATTGAATTGTTGTATCAGGAATTCGATCGCTGATGCGATTTGAGGAAATTCGACTCAAACATTTCCAACAATTCGCGGATGAAAAAATTATCCGTGACCTGCAACCCAATTTGAATGTCGTTTGTGGCTCTAACGAATCAGGTAAGTCGACATTGATCGCTGCGCTAAAAGCCGCGATATTCGAGCGCTATAGTTCTCGGCCGCTGCAAGCACGCTATCGACCTTTCTCGATGCAAGTTAGCCCGGAGGTGGGCTTGCGTTTTCAATGCGATGGCGCCACTTACGATTTGCGTAAAGTCTTTTCGAATAAGAAAGACGGCGGTGTCGAATTAACAGAAGTCTCGGGGCGCGGCAAATGGAGTGACCATGAAGCGGAAGAGCGGGTCGCCGCTATGTTTGGCAACGAAATGGCCGGTCGCGGTGAAAGCAAGCTGGAGAACCAGGGCATTCATGGCTTGCTGTGGGTCGACCAGACACATGCACATATCAAAGTAACGCCTGCCAATCGTGCGCATGGCACATTGCAGGGGGCGCTGGACGAAGAAGTACTGGATATGCTTGGCGGTGAGCTTGGTCAGGACCTTTTGCAACGGATCAAGGAGTTGCGCGACAAGCACCTGACCGAACGCGGTAAGCCTAAAGGAGATTACAGGAAAGTATGTGAAGAATTGGATAAGTTGCTGGAAGACTGCGTAGGGCTGAGGGCTGAACTTGAGAATTATGAAGCTCAGGTCGATGAACTAGGAGTAACGCAACAGCGGCTTGAGCGATACCAGCAAGACGCCACCTTACAGAACGTGGAAAGCGCGATTTCCCGCCTCAAAAAACAATGGTTGGCCATCGAAGATTTAAAACAAAAAATTGGGCAACATGAAAGCACGCTGATGCTGGCGCAGGCGCGACGCGACAACGCCGACGAAAAAAAGCTGGTGCGTGAACAGCGTGTTGCTGCCGTGGTCGATGCTGAAAAGCTTTTGGTCGAGGCGCGAGACAGGCTGGCGAGTGCTGACAGCAAAGTCAAACCGCTGGAGGAAGACTCTACCAACCTGGAAAATGAATTGCAGCAGGCCAGACGGATAGCGGCACAGCTCACGGCAGAGCTTGAATTAGTAGAGAGCCATAAAAAATACCTGCGCATTGGCGAACAGCTGGCGGCACTCGATGGGCAATATAAAAAAGCGCAAAAACTGCAACGGCAAATTAATGTTTGTAGCGCCCGTATGCAGGCCATTGCTGTGAACGACCAGCGCATGGTTGAGCTCACAGCATTGGCGACCGATATTCGAGTAAACGAAGCGCGTCTGGACGCCGTAGGCACCCGAATTGATCTGGATTTGCTGCCAAACCAACAGCTGGAGATTGGCCGGCAAACTTGTAATGGCAAGCAGTCTGTTCTTATCACTGAGACAACGTCGATACAGCTACCTGGCCTTGGGAGCTGTGTTATTCAACCTGGCGGTGATGAAATAAAGGAGCTGCAGCATGAGTTTGATGAACTGCAGGAGTCATTTGCCGCCATGCTTTCGCAGGCAGGCGTAGAGTCGATCGAGGCGGCGACCATTGCGCTACACGAGCTTCAGCGACTGCAGGCAGATAAACGCGCGGCCACGACAACATTGGAAGCGATTGCGCCGCTGGGACTGGCGGCACTGGAAACGCAATGCGCGGAACGCCAGGCGGAACACGATGTTCTTAATAACAAACTGACTGAACGCGAGGGCGAAATAACAGGAGATTTCGCGCAACTGTCGCTGCAGCGCGAACGTAACAAAGGTCTTGTTGTAGCTATGGAAGAAAGGCTGCGCGACAACCGCAGTCAGTTGGAAAAAGTGCGCAGCAATCAGATAGAGGCGCGAGTTTTGTTGGAAGGCAGTGAAGCAACACTATGCGCAGCAGAGAATATTCTGGGTAAGGAACGCGAACTGACAAGCGATACCGATTTGCAGCAACAAGTGCGCGCCGCGAACAAAGAGGTCGGCACAGTTGAGGCTACGTTAAGTGATTGTGTGCAGGATCTAGCGGCTGCGAAGCCAGAAGATATCAACGCCGAACTCGAACAACAGCGACAGGCGTGTACAACGATTAGCGCCGAAATCAGTCGCTTGACCAACAAAGCCTCGGAACTGCGTGGTGAATTGAGATCGCTTGGACAACGCGGGTTGGCAGACGAGTTAGCCGATAAAGAGCTTGTGCTCGCTCAAAGGCGGCGGGAATACGAACAATTGAGGCGTAAGGCAGGCGGCCTGGATCTTTTGTATCGCAGTCTGCAGGAGGCCTCGCAACGCGCGAGGAAAGCAGTCGCGCAGCCTATTATTGACGCCATGCAACCGTATCTCGCCACGCTGATGCCGGATGTATTGCCGGTGGTCGACGAGAACTTTCAACTAACGGCGCTGCAGCGCGCCGGCGCGGAAGAACCGTTTGAACGACTAAGTATCGGTACGCGCGAACAACTGGCCGTGCTGGTGCGCCTCGCCTATGCTGATATGTTGTTTGCAAAGGGCCAGCCCGTGACTGTGTTGCTCGACGACGCGCTGGTGAATGCCGACGATGAACGCCGCGAGCGCATGAAATCCATCCTCTACCGTGCGGCCAGGAATTACCAGGTGATCCTGCTCACCTGCCAGCCGCGCCACTACGAAGACGCGGGTGGCAATATGCTTTATATTGACTGAACGCGGGTAATTACAGCGAAAATAGCGCAGAATACTCGTGCGAATATCAATAAGGACAATAAATTGATGCCACCCGAGAAGTCCGATCCTATCCCAGATAACGACAGCGCTAAACAAGTCACAGACGGCTCCGACCCCTACCACCAGCCGGCTTACCGCTACTATGCGCTGGGCCTGCTTACCGTGGTTTACGCGTTTAATTTTATAGATCGTCAACTGCTGGCTATATTGCAGGAATCGATCAAAATTGAACTGGGCCTGTCCGACTCGCAACTGGGTTTGCTGACCGGCTTCGCCTTCGCCGTTTTCTACGTCACTGCAGGTATTCCCATTGCCCGACTCGCCGACCGCTGGGTGCGGCGCAATATTATTGCGATAGCGATTGGCACGTGGAGCCTGATGACCGCACTCAGCGGCCTGGCCGGCAACTACGCGCAACTGCTGGCCGCACGCATTGGTGTGGGAATAGGGGAGGCCGGCGGCAGCCCACCGGCGCACTCGATGCTGTCCGATATCTTTCCACCGCATCAGCGTGCCACCGCGTTATCGTTTTATTCCACTGGCATTAACGTTGGCATTCTCTTTGGTTTTCTGCTCGGCGGCTGGCTTAATGAGTTCTTCGGTTGGCGCGTCGCTTTTATGGTAGTGGGCTTACCGGGTCTGGCAATCGCCGTACTGGTGCGCGTAACGCTGACAGAGCCGCGGCGTGGATTTTCCGAGCGCATTGCGCCTGCTAATCAGGAAACGTCTTCGCTGCGCGAGGTGTTGGCACTGTTGTGGTCGCGCCGGTCGTTTCGTTGTTTGTCGATTGGCGCGGCGTTGAGTGCGATGATAGGTTATGGCGCCGCAAGCTGGCTGGCGCCGTTTTTTATTCGCATACACGGCATGGGTACCGGCGAACTGGGCATGTGGCTGGCGCTGGGTTCGGGTGTATTTGGGGCGTTAGGAACTTTTACCGCCGGCTATCTTGCCGACAAGTTCGGCAAACGCGATCAGCGTTGGTATATGTGGCTGCCCGCAGCCGCAACTTTCTTGGCAATCCCCGCTTCGTTGGTGTTCCTTATCACTGATAGCAAACTCACCGCGTTGCTGCTGCAATTGCTGCCAGGTTTTCTGGCCAACGTCTTCATCGGCCCTTGCCTGGCAATGACGCATGGTCTGGTGGGGCTGCGGATGCGCGCAACCGCATCGGCGATACTGTTTTTTATCATTAATTTGATTGGACTTGGTTTGGGCCCTCTGGTTATCGGCGTACTAAGCGATGCACTTGCAGCGAGCTATGCCGTTGAGTCTTTGCGTTATGCGATGCTGTACACACTGCCGGCTATCGGAGTCGTATGTGGGCTGTTATATCTTTTGTCGGCAAAGTATCTCCGGGAGGATCTTGCTAACGCGCCTCGTTAATGTTCTGTTATTTGTAACAATGCTCCGGTGCCGGAAACGCCGCACTTTTAACCGCTGCGACGTAGTCGGCAACAGCGGCCTGAATGCCGCCGCTACTTTCTTCGAGAAAGTTCTTCACAAATTTGGCTGGCTTACCTGGGTATAATCCCAGCAAGTCATGCCATACCAGTATCTGGCCGTCGGTATCCGGCCCAGCGCCAATGCCAATGACTGGAATATCAAGTGTTTCCGTAACTTTTTTACCCAGCGCGGCGGGCACACACTCGAGCAACAATACGCTGGCGCCGGCTTGTTGCAGTTGCAGCGCTTCCTCGAGTATTTTGTCGGCTTGTTCGGGGTCGCGACCCTGCACGCGATAGGCGCCGAGGTGGTTAATCGACTGTGGCGTCAGGCCCATATGCGCACATACCGGAATACCGTGTCGTGCCAATAAGCGCGTTGTTTCGAACAACCATCCCGCCCCCTCCAGTTTGACCATGTGTGCGCCATCACGCATCAATATGGCAGCGTTCTCGAGCGTTGTCGTTTCGGAGAAATAACTCATAAACGGCATGTCGGCCATAATCATCGCACCGCGGTTACCCCTGCGTACACAGCGTACATGATAAGCAATGTCCTCCACCGTGACCGGCAGGCTGCTGTCGTGGCCTTGCACGACCATACCCAATGAGTCACCAACGAGTATCACGTCTACGCCGGCTTCGCTTGCGGCGACGGCCTCGCAATAACCGTACGCGGTCAAACTGGCAAATCGTTCCGATTCGGCCTTCATTTTCTGCAAGGTGGTAATGGTGGTTTTTTTTACCGAATTTTGTGTTGACATATTGAGTGTCCTGTTGCGTATAAACCGTGCACCAGCTCCATTTTGAGGCTGCGAGTGTATTCGCTCCGAGTCTTTATTCCAAGCCATTTGGGTGGCCGGAATTACCTTATTTTTTTGACCCAAATGTGCTGGCGGCTAAAACGTACTGACTCCACTGGCTTCCATAAACCGGTACAGCCAGCGTTTGAACAGCGACTTGTCAGCATAGGCTGCGTAGTCGACACTCATGTTTTTAGTCGCGCTGTTATGCCACATCAGGTCAAAATACGCCTGTGCGTCCTTTAAAGCGGGCGTTTCAGTCACACCTGTTACTAACACATCGGTTTCGAGGTTGTAGTTTTCCAGGTTGCGCCGGGTGAAGTTGGCCGAACCGGTAATCATTGTGCTGGCGCCGTTCGAGCGATGGCTGATCAGCATTTTGGCGTGGCACTGTTCGCCATGGGTGTCACACCATTTAATCGGTATACCCACCTTATGTAGCTCATGTGCGACCGGTCGGTTTGGAATGCCGTTCTTTTTACGACCGAAGGCATCCTTATTCGGGTCGAGGAGAATGCGTTGTGCGACGCCGCGCTGATGGGCGCGCTTTAACGCTTTGACAATGTCGCGGTCAGCGAGATAAAACATCATCAGGTCGAGGCGGTCGCCGCGGGCGACAGTGTCGATAGTCTGCAAGACAGCGTGTTTAATTTTTCTCTCGGTCAGCACTTGTACGCTTGTCCTCGCGGACTCTGCGATACTTGTCAGTGTAACGGCCGGCGCGGATGCACCCGACAAGGCAAGCACCGTTTTTTCAGTATTGAGTAAATCGACCACCGCCGCACCGGAAAACTTTACCGCCACGTTACGGTGCGCGCTGCTGCCGTCGTGCGGGTTGGCGCTGGTGACAAGGCCGACATAGCCCTTTGGTGAGTCAGCGATCAGTATCTTGCGATGGTTGGCCTTGAAGTTAAGCAGCCGTAGGTCGCTGCGGATTGACACCCGGCCGCCGCCGAAGGGGCTTGGCAGCGTATTAGCGCTACTGGTGCCGAAGGGCTTGATAAACAAGCGCCAGAAAAATGAGTAAACCGCGTTGCTGTCTTTCAGTTGTTCCAGGTCGGTAATAACCACTTGAATGCCGGCGTCGCGCAGTTGTTGCAATTGCGTTGACGGCAAACCACCGTAGACATTGTTGATCGGGTCGGTAATAACGATCAGTTCCAGCGCAGGGTAGCGCTGCTTTTGCGCGACCAGCGCTTGCGTCAGTTCCTGCGAAAGTGCGCGGGTTTGTTCCGCTACCGGGCCTTGAAAGTCGTTGTATAGGAACATATCCAGCAGAATAAAGCGTTGCGCCTGACCGATAAGCTCGAACACTTCGTCGAACACCTCCTGCTGCACATGGCGGTGCCCGTCGTTGTCGACCCAGGTTTGGTCAGCAAAAAACTGCACCTGGTTAGCCGCTTGGGGTTTGCCGGCGTATGCCAGCCCCTCCGGTAGTGTCTTGAAGTTATGGCAGGCGGAAAGCATCAATAACGCTGCAAATAGAAGGCAGCCAGCAATTGCTCGCGCCGAGTAAATCTTCGGTAAATGATCACCGTTGCCAATAGAGGAGTTCAGCAAAATAGGCTAGCGACGGCAGTGAAAGGTAAACACCTTGCGGCCGAATACCAGCGCCGTCCCATCGACAATAGGGGTTGTATTCCTGAGCTGCACGAATGACGCGTTATTGGAGCTGAGATCGGTGACATACCAGGCACCGTTGCGCAAATCAAAGCGCGCGTGTTTCTTGCGCGATATTGATGGGTTGTCCTGGTCGAGGCTCTCGCGATTGACGACTACCTCGTCACCGTAGAAGGTGAGCTTGTTGCCGCCATGCTGTTGCAAATGAAACTGTGCGCGCAGGTAAAACGTCGACTTATTGAGTTCGGCGAGCGAGAATGTTTCTTCGGCGTCGAAATCGCTGACGCTGTGGCCGATGACGCTTTCGAACTGAAAAACCTCGGTGCCGAACACCAGCCAATCGCTGTCGCGTACCACTTCCGCACCATCAATTGCGACAAACGTTGCATTGTTGGAACTCATATCGGTCAGGTTCCAGTTGCCATTGCTATATTCAAAACGCGCATGCGTCTTTGAAGAAATGGAAAAATTCCCCGGGTCGAGCGAGTCGCGATTCAACGCCACCACGGGGCCTTTGAATTGCAGGCTGGTTTGGTCCTCTTCAGCGTACAAGCTAAACCGTGGTATTGCCCGTGTGACTGGTGTGGTGACAAAGTCGAGAGTATCGTGATCGCAAGTAGCCGACTGAGCACCCGCCAGCGCCGCTGGTTTTTGCCGTGTGTCCTCCCCTTGCAGCGAACCACTATGTATTTTGGCAGCCGTTGCCAGTAACGGAATACGGTCTAGTCGCTCTATCAGCTTGGCGATATCGGCATCGAGATCGGTGCTCCGGATTCGGCTGGCATTTTTATAGTGGAACTCTTTCAATTCATCGGGCAGGTCTTCAGGTTCTGGCATTCTCGTGTTGCTCAATACAATGGGAATGACTAGCACCTGCTTGGCAAGCGCGGTACCGATTTCCATCCGCACCGGGTCGTCGGGTCGATGCAGCCTCTTCTTGTGGTGCTTGAGCCAGTCTGGTCCGATAACGGCGAGCAGCACCGAGCAGGAGTCCAGGGCACTGTGGATACGTTCGATAAAATTCTCGCCGGCGTCTATATCGTCGAGATCATGGAACACCTGCTTCGCACCGTAACGCTCCTCCAGTTTATTCACCAGCAAACTGGTTGCGAGCGGTCGGTCGCGACGCCGGTAACTGATAAAGATTCCGTCCATTACATCAGCTCCTCCGCCGGTTTCCTCCGGGGTGTAGAAAAGCATACTACTGTTTTTTTGGAACCAATCAAGGCATTGACATTACGTCGATACCGCCTGATTTTTAAGCTATCGGCCCGTCCGTTGCGCCGTTAGGGATTGTAGTTCATCCTGCTTATATTGAATATATCGCCTTGGCTTGTTGCGCGAAAATCTGGCGCTTGCCCCCTGCCAACTATCGACCAAGTAAGTATAACTACCAATACTGCCTATCGCGGCAGCGCCTTATTCTGACCGGTGTAGTCAGAGGGTAAGGTGGTAGTTGTTTTGCGCCGCGTCGTTACTAAGAAACCACTGTGCATTTTTGTGTACGCCGCGCTTTGCATGGCGCTACTACTGACCCAGCATGTCGCCGCCAATGACCGCTCCGAAACCTGGTATCGCACCGATGCGAACGGGGAGATAACGCTAAAACTGTATTTCTTTTGGTCAACCCGGTGCCCGCATTGCGCCACGGCGCAACCGTTTGTTGCGGGGCTGGCCAAGGAATTCGACTGGCTGGAAGTGGAATCCGCTGAGCTTGTGAATCATCCGGAAAATGTGCCGCGTTTTATCGAGTTGGCAAAACGTGCCGGACAGAATGCTAATGCGGTGCCGGCATTTATTTTTTGTGAACAGATGTTGACCGGTTACGACAGCGACGCTGGCATGGGTGAGTTTCTGCTAAGCAGTCTGTTTGAATGCCGTAATAGATTGCTTGCCGTGCGGGCCGAGTCAGGTGCAGAACCGCAGCCGCTTGAACAGACGTCGACGCCTGAACCGGTGCAGCCTCTCACCTTGCCTCTGCTGGGTAAAATCGATCCTTCCGCGCTGTCGTTGCCGGCGCTAACGGTGATTATTGCAGCGCTGGATGCGTTTAATCCGTGCGCGTTTTTCGTGTTGCTGTTTTTGCTGAGTTTGTTGGTACACGCTCGTAGCAGAGCGCGCATGGCGCTAATCGGCACCGTATTCGTGATCTTTTCGGGTCTGGTGTATTTTGTTTTTATGGCGGCATGGCTGAACGTATTTATGTTTATCGGTGAGCTAAGATTCTTGACCTCGATTGCAGGTTTGATCGCCGTTGGCATCGCAATGATAAACATTAAGGACTATTTCTGGTTTAAGCGAGGCGTGTCATTGTCGATTCCGGAGCATGCCAGGCCCGGTTTGTTTGCCCGTATGCGCGCGCTGGTCAACGCCAGGAGTTTACCGGCAATGTTGATTGGTACTGTCGTATTGGCGTTGGTGGCTAACAGTTACGAGTTGCTGTGCACGGCGGGTTTTCCGCTGGTGTATACCCGAATTCTCACCCTCAATGCGCTTCCCGGTCACAGTTACTATCTTTACCTGCTGGCGTACAATGTTATCTACGTCATTCCGCTGGCGCTTATTGTTGGCGTGCTTACCTTTACGCTTGGGGCACGCAAATTGTCGGAGCAGGAAGGGCGCATTCTCAAGTTGGCGTCCGGGTTGATGATGCTGGGCTTGGGTTTATTATTGGTGTTTGCGCCGCAATTGCTGAATAACATGTTGGTCGCGCTGCTGCTATTGATGGTGGCCGTAAAGCTAACGGCTTTGATCGTGTGGTTGCAGCGCCGTCATAACCGAAGCCAGTCCGCGCGCTAGAGCGCGCACAATCTACATTGCCGAACATGCCGGCGCATGTGAGAATGCTGTGTTTTTCACGCAGCCGAACAAGCACAGTAAACACATGTCGCAACAAAATATTCTGGTAATCAACGCCGGCTCGTCGAGCATCAAATTTGCGTTGTACGCAGGCAGATGCCAGCTTGATAGTAAGCTGTGTAGCGGTCACGTCGAAAACATTGGCGCGGCGACAAAATTTTGCTTTGCGTTACAAAACGGAAAAAGCGGCGACGAATCGTGGTTTGACGCAAGCAACCACGCAGCAGCGTTTGACGCGCTCATTGGCTGGCTGATAACTCAGTTTGACCGCAACGCGCTGGCGATGGTGGGACACCGAATCGTGCATGGGGGGCCGCGTTTTTATCAACCGGTCACTATTGATACCGAGGTGATGGACTACCTGAAATCGGTCGTGCCGCTGGCACCCCTGCACCAACCCCACAATATTACCGGGGTGCAGTCCTTGCAAAAACATTTCCCTAAGGTGCCGCAAGTTGCCTGTTTCGATACCGGTTTTCACCGCACGCTATCGACTATGGCAGAACACTATGCCTTACCGGAAGAATGGTATCGGAGGGGCATAAGGCGCTATGGATTTCATGGTTTGTCGTACGAATTTATCAGCGAGCAACTGCATATCATCGCGCCGGAGCTGGCGCAGGGCAAGGTGATTGTTGCGCATTTGGGCAACGGCGCTAGCTTGTGCGCCATGCAAAACGGCAAAAGCGTTGATACCACGATGGGCTTTTCGGCGCTTGATGGTCTGCCGATGGGCACCCGGCCGGGCAACCTGGATGCTGGTGTGGTGCTCTATCTGTTGGGCCAATATGGCATGCAGTTTGAAGAACTCGAAACACTACTATACAAACAATCGGGTTTGCTGGGTTTGTCGGGTATCAGTAATGACGTGCGTACCCTGCTGGCCAGTGACGAGCCGCAAGCACGGGTGGCGATTGACTATTTTGTTTATCAGGTCAATCGCCAGATAGGCGCACTAACCGCTGTGCTAGGGGGGCTGGACGCGCTGGTATTCACCGCCGGCATCGGTGAGCACAGTAGTGCAATACGCAGACGTATTTGCCAAAGCGGCAGCTGGCTGGGTGTTGTGCTGGATAACGCTGCAAACGCTATCGGCAAGGAGTTGATTTCCCAGCGTGATAGCAATCCCAAGGTGTTTGTCATTCCCACGAATGAAGAGTTGATGATCGCGCGGCACTGCGCTGCTTTGGTTTGAATTTTTTGAAGGTTCGGGCAACCAACGAACACACAAACTAACTAACCGTACGACCTCCCTACTGCATCGCAATAAGTAGTTTCCCCTATCCTCTTAAGCATAATTGTACAATGTCAGTCGTATGCTTGTAAGCCTATACTCGCATTCTATATAGTGATAGTGTGATATGCAGCGACGATAATTCAAAGCGAATTCGAGGTGGAGGCGCAACATATGGCTGCTGCAAAATCGAAAAAAACCAGTAGAAAGAAAACACCTGCAAAAAAAACGAAGGCAAAAAAAGCAGCCACTGCTGAAAAAACTGCTGGGAACGAGCAACCGTCATCACCCTCTCTGTTTGAACAAATAGTCGGTTATACCGGTAAAGTCACCAGTGGGGCGTTGGATATCGCCAAAGCCAGCACCGCAATTCCGTTGATGTTTACAGATAACTGGTTTAAAGAAAGCTACATGAAAACGCTGGACCCTGAGCAGCTCAAAGCAATGGCTGAAGCCGGCAGTTTTTTGCATGACGCTCGACAAGTTGCGGGGCTAAATCTTCAAGATCTCGCCGAGGCCGTCGGTCTTGCAGAGACCGAGTTGTTGGAGGAGGTGGAGCAGGGCAGGGCAACGTTGCCATTCGATATGATTCTGCGTATTGCCTCACTGACTGCCCGTCATGACCCAATACCTTTTATCTTAAAGTTTGTACGTACCTATAATCCTGATCTTGTGAAGACGCTGGACGATTGGGGCATCATGGCTTTACCGCGCCAGTACGAGCGGGAGCGGAAGTTTATCAATATTTTTCGTAAACACGATGAGCTGCGCGCTATGAGCGAAGATGAGTTTGATCGGTTTATTGGCTATCAGGAAAGCGCTACTGCGTTTTCATTGGAAGTGATGAACGCGGAGAAAGAGGCAGTCAAGCCAAAAAAGACGACTAAGCCAAAAAGCGTGACCAAAACCAATACGCGAAGGAAGCGCTAAACAGCTTGCCGCAAATGAGGTACTACGATGGAGGGTGAACAAAACGAATCTTCGCTCGACGAACCTAGCATCTGGAAACGCGCACTGTATATGTTACTGTTTGTGATCATCTATGGCGTCGCTGAAATTGTTATCTACGGGGTTGTGATATTCCAATTCTTCGCGATTGTGATTACCGGGCAGAGCAATGATCAGCTTCTCTCGTTTGGCCAGACCCTAAGTACATACGTTTATCAGATTATGCGTTTCCTAACTTTCAACAGCGAACAGCATCCATTTCCGATTGGAGCGTGGCCACAGGGCGCGCCGGCGGATAATACTGAGTAGTGCCAAATCATTTCATAAATTGACATCGGATAACGCTAAGGGGACAATCGATGTGTTTTTGGTAGTGCGTGCGGATGTAATCGTTGTCGGCTAAGGTGTACGGCAATATCGCGAAAGTGAATTAGCTGATATTTGAAGAGGTTGATATGGCAGGCGAAAGAGTTTCGGGAACCGTTAAATGGTTCAATGACAGCAAAGGGTTTGGTTTCATTCAGCAGGAGGGTGGCAGTGATGTATTCGTGCATCATAGCGCCATTCAAGCGGATGGCTTCAAGTCTTTAGCAGAAGGGCAGAAGGTGACGATGGAGGTCACCCAGGGTGAAAAAGGCCCACAAGCCGAGAATGTTATTGCAGAGTAATGGCTATTCTCGACTGAAGAAAAGCCGTGGTGTGATGCGGGCTATTCCGGGATCACTCCAGTAGTGTTTTGTACAAGCTGGTGCGTGGATTAGAAAAAACATTTCTTACCATCGGCTCGAAGGTTTCAAGTGGCATGGGTTCGGCTTGCGGATCAAAGGCCGGATTGTCGTATAGCTCGCAGAACCGAGCCGTTCTCTCGTAGTTGGGGTCGTCCTTAAATTGATCGCGCATATTGCGATCCATACCGATATGGTGGAAAAAGTAATAGCCCTGGAAAATGGCGTGGTGCTTCACCAACCAATGGTTTTCTACTGAGACAAAAGGTTGCAGGATAGTCGCGGCTACATCGGCATGATTAAGGCTGCCCAGCGTATCGCCGATATCGTGTAGCAAGGCACAGACCACGTACTCTTCGTCTTCGCCGCCTTCGTGCGCCAGCGTTGCGGTCTGCAGGCAGTGCTGCAAACGGTCTACCGGAAAGCCGCCATAATCACCCGCCAGCAAGCCGAGATGGGTGAGAACACGATCGGGCAGGCCTGCGATAAACTGCATCTGCTCAGTAGCAATTAGCTGCCAGTCTTCCGCTGTACTGCTGACCATAGAGGTAAAACTTGCGCGTTGGTTCATGGCATAGTCCTCGTGATTTGTTCACACGGTGAGTTTTATAAAGCTGGGGCGATTGTAAACGATCACCTGATTATTCTCTATCTCTGCGCTGCAGTAAGCGCCCTCCCAGCTTTTGACTGGTTGGCACGATTCAGGCACCCGGTAATAAAATTGCCTGCTTCAATCAAGCGTTCGAGATCGATACCTGTGCACACACCCAGGCCGTTAAGCATATACACTACGTCTTCGCTGGCAACATTACCCGAAGCACCGTGAGCGTAGGGGCAGCCGCCGAGACCCGCTACCGAGCTGTCGATAACATCGACGCCAAACTGCAAGGCCGCATAGATGTTTGCTAGCGCCTGACCGTAAGTATCGTGAAAATGTACAGCCAGCTTGGCAACCGGTACATCCTCCGCCACGGTTTCAAGCAAGGCGCTGATTTGGCCGGGTGTGCCAACACCAATAGTGTCGCCCAGGGAAATTTCATAACAACCAATATCCAGCAGGCGTTTGGCGACCACACGAACCTTGTCGGCCGTTACATTGCCCTCATAAGGGCAGCCAGCCACGCAGGAGACATACCCCCTCACTGCGATGCCATGCGCTTCGGCGGCCTCCATTAGCGGTACAAAGCGCTCAATACTTGCGTCAATGGAGCAGTTGATATTCTTTTGGCTAAAACTCTCAGATGCCGCGGCGAATACCGCGACTTCAGAGGCATTGGCCTCAATCGCGCGGTTAAAGCCAGTCATGTTGGGAGTTAGCGCAGCGTATGTAACTCCTTCCTGGCGTTGCAGCCCATCAAAAACAGCATCGCTACCAGCCATTTGTGGTACCCACTTTGGATTCACAAAACTTCCTGCTTCTATATAGGTGACACCGGCGGCGGCAAGTTTTTCGATCAAGGCGACTTTGGTAGTCACGTCAACGGTTTGCTTCTCGTTTTGCAAGCCATCGCGTGGCCCTACTTCAACCAGTTTGACTTCGGCGGGTAGTGCCATAATCATTGCTCTGCTGAATCGGCGGATAACTGCAAGCGCAATAACTCGGCGCCGCCGTCTACCAGGTCGCCGGGCTGGTAATAAAACTCGGCGACTGTACCGGCATCGGGCGCTCGAATTGTGTGTTCCATTTTCATGGCTTCCATTACCAACAACGGTTCGTCCTTTTCCACCACGCTACCGGTCGGAGCGAACAAGTTGACGATGGTGCCGTTCATCGGTGCGGTCAGGGCGCCAGCGCTGGCGCTGCCATCGGCTTCACCGAGGTCGGCTGAGACGAGGCTGAAATGCAAGGCGCTATCCTGCGTGTACAGGCTATAGATACCGTCATGCTCGTGCACCGCGGCACGCAGTCGGTAGCCGTCGATGTCTGCATACAATTCGTCGTCATCGATTCTGCCTTGCGCGTGAACGCTGCGTTCCAGCGCGTGTATAGCATAACGCATGCCGCTGCCATGTCCGAGTTGTTCTACAGCTACTGGAATGTTTTGCTCTTGCAGCTTCAGTTCAAAACGGTGAACGTGGGCTTCATTCAATCGCCAGGCGTTGGTCGCGTTCCATGGTGACCAGGGATCCGTCGATTGCGCGCCAGTAGATTGCGCATTGCGTTGTTGCGCCAACACCAGATACAGTGCTGCCAGTGCGGCACCTTCGTGGATTTCTTGCGCGCCTGCATGAAAGATCTTGTCCTGATGCTTGTCGATAAAGCCCGTGTCGAGATCGGCTTGCTGGAACGGCTTGCAGGTGGCGAGGTTGTAGAGGAAGTCGATATTGGTGGTCATGCCGCTGATATGATATTCACTCAGGGCCTTCGCCAGACGGCGTAACGCTTTGTCGCGGCTTTCGTCCCATACGATTAGCTTGGCGATCATAGGGTCGTAATACACACTGACTTCGTCGCCCTGCAGCACGCCGGTATCGATACGCACATGTTCGCTGGCTTGTGGCGGCCGCAGGAAAGATAGCGTGCCGGTGGCAGGAAGAAAATCGTTGTTCGGATCTTCGGCATACACCCTTGCTTCAAAGGCGTGGCCGTTGATGAGTATTTCGTCCTGTGTAAGTGGCAGGTTTTCGCCGCTGGCAACCCGCAACTGCCACTCCACCAAATCCTGACCGGTGATCATTTCCGTGACCGGATGTTCCACTTGCAGGCGCGTGTTCATTTCCATAAAGTAGAAAGAGCCGTCTTTATCCAGCAGGAATTCCACTGTACCGGCGCCCTCGTAGCTGATCGCCTGCGCCGCCTGAATCGCCGCCGTTCCCATTTGCTGACGCAAGGTTTCGGTCATACCCGGAGCCGGCGCTTCCTCGATGACTTTTTGATGGCGGCGCTGCACCGAACAATCGCGTTCAGCCAGATACACGGCATTGCCATGCTGATCGCAAAACACTTGAATCTCCACATGCCGTGGTTGGGTTAAATATTTCTCCACCAGCATGTCGTCGTCACCGAAGCTGCTCATGGCTTCGCGCTTGGCCGCGGACAATGCTTCGGAAAAATCTTCGGCGGCCCATACCTGACGCATACCCTTGCCACCGCCGCCGGCAGTGGCTTTCAGCAATACCGGGTAACCCATCGCATCGGCGCTTTCCCGAAGCAAAGCCGGGTTCTGATCTGAGCCGTGATAGCCGGGAACCAGAGGAATACTGGCTTGTTCCATAATGTGCTTGGCGGCAGATTTGGAACCCATGGCCTCAATCGCCGTCACCGGCGGGCCAATAAAAACGATACCGATATCTTTGCACGCGGAGGCAAACGCAGCATTCTCTGCGAGAAAACCGTAACCGGGATGAATCGCCTCGGCGCCGGTTTGCTGCGCGGCAGCAATAACGCGCTGCATATCCAGATAAGACTCGCGTGCTGGGGCGGCGCCAATATGTACCGCTTCGTCGGCCATTGTCACATGTAGCGCATTGCGGTCGGCGTCGGAATAAACCGCCACGCTGCGGATGCCGAGTTTACGCGTGCTGCGAATAATGCGGCATGCGATTTCACCGCGGTTGGCGATCAAGATTTTATTAAACATGGTTGCTGCGCATCACATTCTGAAGACACCGAATTCGGTGTCGTCAATGGCTTTGTTTAAGGTGGCGGACAGCGACAATCCTAAAACCATCCGCGTTTCTGCCGGGTCGATCACGCCGTCGTCCCATAACCTCGCCGACGCGTAGTAGGGATGACCTTGCTGTTCGTAAGTGTCGAGAATGGGTTGTTTGAACTGCGCCTCTTCATCGCTGTTCCACGGCTCACCCTTGCTCTCTTTCTGGTCGCGTTTGATTTGTGCCAAAACGCCTGCCGCTTGTTCGCCACCCATCACTGAAATACGTGCGTTGGGCCACATAAATAGTAAACGCGGCTCGTAAGCTCGACCGCACATACCATAGTTGCCGGCGCCGAAGGACCCGCCGATTAATACCGTTAGTTTTGGTACCTGGGCGCAAGCCACCGCAGTGACCATCTTCGCGCCGTGTTTGGCGATGCCGCCGGCTTCGTACTGTTGGCCGACCATAAAGCCGGTGATGTTTTGCAGAAATATCAATGGAATTTTACGCTTCGCGCACAGCTCAATAAAGTGCGCGCCTTTCTGTGCCGACTCGCTAAACAAAATGCCGTTGTTCGCGACAATACCCACGGGATAGCCAAACAAGCGGGCAAAACCGCATACTAGGGTAGTGCCGTACAGCGCTTTAAACTCATCGAATTCCGAGCCATCGACGATACGGGCGATGACTTCGCGCACATCGTATGGCTGGCGCGAATCGGTGGGGATAATGCCGTAAATGTCCTCGGCAGGGTAACGCGGTTCCTGCGGTTCACGCACATCGAGGGTCAGCGGTTTAACGCGGTTAAGATTGCCTACCAACTGGCGAGTGATTTGTAATGCGTGATGATCGTTTTGTGCGTAGTGGTCGGATACACCCGAGGTACGACAGTGCACGTCGGCACCGCCTAATTCTTCGGCGCTGACCACTTCACCGGTGGCGGCTTTGACCAGCGGCGGGCCGGCGAGGAAAATCGTGCCTTGCTCTTTAACAATAATCGACTCGTCGGCCATTGCCGGCACGTAGGCACCGCCGGCGGTGCACGAGCCCATCACCGCCGCAATTTGCGGGATGTTTTTGGCAGACATATTCGCTTGGTTGAAGAAGATGCGACCAAAGTGTTCGCGGTCGGGAAATACTTCGTCCTGGCGCGGTAGGTTGGCACCGCCCGAATCGACCAGGTAAATGCAAGGCAAGTGGTTTTGTTCGGCGATCGCTTGCGCACGCAGGTGTTTTTTTACAGTCAGTGGATAGTATGAGCCTCCCTTCACGGTGGCGTCGTTGGCGACCAGCATGCACTCCTGGCCGCTGACTCGGCCAATGCCGGTGATGATGCCGGCAGCGGCGACGTCTTCGCCGTATACTTCGAAGGCCGCAAGTTGCGACAGCTCCAAAAATGCCGCGCCAGGGTCGAGCAGGGCGTTAATGCGTTCGCGCGCTAACAGCTTACCGCGTTCGGTGTGGCGTTGCTGGTAGCGCTCGCCACCACCCTGCTTAATGACCTCCAGCTTGGAATGCAAGTCTTGCACCTGGGCGCGCATAGCGTGAGCATTAGCGGCGAAGTCTTCGCCGCGCGTATTGATCTTCGATTCAATCACAGGCATGGCGCTCGCTCATCCACTAATAACATCGTTGCGGTTCTTTACGCAGTCTCTTTAAAAAGTTCGCGACCAATTAGCATACGCCTTATTTCAGAAGTGCCGGCGCCAATTTCATATAACTTGGCGTCGCGTAATAAACGGCCGGTGGGGAATTCGTTGATGTAACCATTGCCCCCTAGCGCTTGAATTGCTTGCAACGCCATTTGGGTGGCTTTCTCGGCGGTAAACAAAATGACTCCGGCAGCATCTTTGCGCGATTCCTGGCCGCGGTCGCAGGCTTTGGCAACGGCATAAAGATAAGCGCGCGAGGCGGCCAGCTCAGTATACATATCGGCGACCTTGCCTTGCATCAGTTGGAATTCGCCAATACTTTGGCCGAACTGTTTGCGGTCATGAACATAGGTTGCCACGACATCGAGGCAAGCTTGCATGATGCCTACCGGCCCGCCAGAGAGTACGGTGCGCTCGAAGTCCAGCCCCGACATCAGCACTTTAACTCCTTCGCCTTCTTTGCCGAGCACATTCTCCGCTGGCACTTCGCAGTCTTCAAACACCAGTTCGCAGGTGTTTGAGCCGCGCATGCCTAGTTTATCGAGCTTTTGCGCGCGTGAGAAACCAGGCGCATCTCGTTCGACGATAAAGGCGGTGATTCCGCGCGGACCGGCATTGACGTCTGTTTTGGCGTAGATCACATAGGTGTTGGCGTCGGGGCCGTTGGTGATCCACATTTTGCTGCCATTCAAAATATAGTGCCCATCTTTCTTGTTCGCTTTGAGTTTCATGCTAACGACGTCTGAGCCAGCGTTTGGTTCTGACATTGCCAAGGCGCCAATATGCTCACCCGAGCATAGCTTCGGTAGATATTTTTGCTTTTGCGCTGCGTTGCCGTTTTTGAAAATCTGGTTAACGCATAGATTGGAATGCGCGCCATAGGAGAGGCCTACCGAAGCCGAGGCGCGGCTGATTTCTTCCATGGCTACCACGTGGGCAAGATAGCCCATGGCGCTGCCGCCATATTCTTCGCTCACGGTGATGCCTAGTAGTCCCATAGCGCCGAATTTTTGCCACATATCCGCTGGGAACTCGTTGTCGCGGTCAATGCGCTCGGCACGTGGCGCCAGTTCATCCTGGGCGAATTGATACACCGCGTCGCGCAGCATGTCTATCTCTTCACCCAGGTCAAAGTTCAGAGACGGGTAGCGTGTGCTCATGCAGTACTCCTTGCGGGTTATATAGGCAGTATTAACTCGCCGCGCTATTGCCCATAGCGTCCAGGCATCTTTCTTCTGCGGCGCGCAGGTCTAGCATCATTTGTTCAATATCGTGTAATTGTTGCTGTAACTGGGAGCGCTTGTCCCGGATGGCATGGATTAAAGACTGCAACTGCTCGCGATTGCCGTGCGCTGGGTCATACATCGCAATGATGTCGCGGCTTTCTTCCAGCGTGAGCCCCAATCTTTTGCCACGCAAGATCAACTGCAACTTTACCCGGTCGGCAGAGGTGTATATGCGAGTGCTGCCTTTGCGTGTGGGTGACAACAGTCCTTTTTCTTCGTAGAATCGAATGGTGCGCGTGGTGACGTCGAATTCCGCCGCGAGATTAGAGATTGTGAAGGATTTGCTTGCGGTCATGATTCTAAGCGCAGTAAAAGTTAGGCGATAATGTATATTACCTTTACGTTAACGTCAACTAAAACACGAGAAAAAATGAGATTTTCTCCTGTTTTCAGGTCAGACGATTTTGATATGCCAGGGTTCGTGGCGCACGCCGAATGGGTTGGTTTCGGTGTAGCGAATGGAGACATAGCCCAGATCGATGAGCCGTTTGTATTCGTCGGTAGTGGCAAACGATTCGGTGAAGTTGCGCAAGCCGAAACCGACCTTGCCGAGGTCGAAATCGCCGATGCCGTGGTATGAGTACCCCGGCGGCGCTAACGAGCGTGAGGCTTGCGACAGGTTGCCGTTGGTTACGACCGCTTTTGCCAGGAATAGTTGTGTCTGTTTGACGATGCCGCGAATACCAGAAGTCAGCGTGATGCCGCTGCCGAGTTCGGCACGAATACTTTGATACTTTTGTAGTGGCTGGCCACGAAACAGAAAGTGGCCCGTTCTGCCGATCTTCTTGATGTCGCGTCTCTGAACTATCGCAGTAAGTTCAGGCGTCACTCGCTGGCCATAAAAGCCATAGCGGGTGGCGTCGGCGTAAAAGATGTCTTCTATGAAATAGAGTTCCTGTGCAGAAAATGCGCCGATCGCCGGATAATGCTCGCCACACATCAGAAGATGGTCGAAAGTGACGAGATTGAAGTTTCCATGGCCTATGTAGCTTTGCGCGACCTGCAATCGCGCAGATACCTTTTTCAGAAGCTCCAGCTGATTGCTATTTAGCAGGAAGTCACCCGGGTACTGCTGGTCGAATTCTTTAATCTTCTGCAGATCCACCGCGTTGTGGCCAGTATGATTAGTATCGTGTTCGACACTATGGCTGGATTCGCGATGCCGTACAGAAAGCCCAGGAGTTTGCTCTTCGAGCTTGTAGGTTTCGTCTTTTGGGTTTTCCGGCACTACCGGGTCGTGCGAACAGCATTTGCCACTGATCAACTCCAGCCACGCCACGCTCTCGCCGGCAAGCGGGAGCAAGCCGAGAGGCAGGGCTTTGAGCAGGGTTCTGCGTTTCACAGGCGAATCCTTTAGATATATTATTTGCGCCGCGGTTAACTTGGCATGGCGGCTTTAACTTCGTACGTATAATAACCAGCGGAAGTTATAGCTGCAATGGCACTATTCACAGCGCCAGTATACCTCTTTACGTTATGTAAGCATTGGCTTTTATTTGTTGCTCGGTTAGGATTATTTGCTAGAATCAAATTGTCAGAATAATAGATGAAATGCTCGTAGGTAGTAAATGGAAAATACGCATCCCAGCAATCGCATAGTGGATTTTCAATTTAGATGGATAGGCCTGTCAATGGCCCTGTTACTGTGTTTCGAGCTAGGTACCACTGCAGCCCACGCGCAAGGCTACCATCCGCGTAGCAGAGTTAGAGTTGAAGTTCCCAAACCGGCTCCCGCCCCGACCCCGCCACTCAAATCACCCGTTGACGTAACATGTGAACGCATCGCCAAGCGACTGGCGAGCGTGGCGCTGGAAGATTGTGCTGACAGCGTGCTCGCTAGTTCGGGTGCCACATCGCATCAGGGTACGCCTATTCTGGTCGGCGAATTTCCACCAGCGAGTGACCGCAAGCCGCTAGGTCGGGTGCTAGTCTTCGGGGGCATCCATGGCGACGAGTTTTCGTCAGTGAGCATCGTGTTCAAATGGCTGACCTCACTAGACAACTACCATTCAGGGTTGTTTCATTGGCGCATTGTGCCGCTACTCAACCCTGACGGGCTATTGCGAGCAAAATCACAGCGCATGAATGATCGGGGTGTCGACCTTAATCGCAACTTCCCCGCGCCCAACTGGTCGGAGAGTGCGGAGGAGTTTTGGATACGCAAGACGGCGCGCAACCCACGCCGCTATCCGGGTCCTGCACCGCTCAGCGAGCCGGAGTCGCGCTGGTTGGCGGATGAAATCGAACGCTTCGACCCAACCGTTATCGTGGCGGTACATGCGCCAATACATTTAGTGGACTTCGACGGCCCGGCACAACCACCGCAAAAACTGGGCCCACTGCAGTTACGGTTGATGGGTACGTATCCTGGATCTCTCGGCCGCTACGCTGGTGTTACAATGGGTCGGCCAGTCGTAACGATTGAGTTACCACACGCGGGTATAATGCCCACGCGGATGGAACAAGAGACGATCTGGAGCGACTTGGTTGCATGGCTTAGCAAAACTGCACTGGCATCAAATGAGTTTGCGGCCGAAGTTGCTACCAACGCTGTTGGCGTTACGGGTGGCGGTAATTAGCGTAGAGTTGGTCTATTAGCGACCGAAGTAGTGCACATCCATCACCTGTGCTCCTGTTTGTAGCAACGATCCAGATCACGAACCGATTAGCAACTAGTCGGTATTACCGAAGCCAAAGCCTCATTTAAAAACCATAAAATTCACCGGCTTGAATCCTTCACAACGGCTCAGCGTTTGTTATTGGTACAAACGTTGCTAGACGACCTGTTGTAGCAGTCGAGACAACAACAATTTGACACCGTTCTAGCTGGTGTCTGCGCGGGAGCCTAGTACTATGTCTAATCAGCCACAACTTAGCGCTAGCAACTCAGCGGTAAATGCTGAGCGCACTTATGCTGATTTGATATTGGATTATCTGCTGCAAATAGATGTTGACTATATTTTTGGCATACCCGGCGGCGCACTCGAGCCGCTTTATAACGCGTTAGATCGGCAGCAAAAGCATGGGCCAACAAAGTCGCATACCAATCCACTGGCCGACAAACACGCGCGTAAGTCGCGGCGTAATACTGAAGCTATTCGGGCAATTACGGCACGTCATGAGGCGGGTGCTGTGTTTATGGCCGAGGGTTATAGCCGCGAAACCGGTAAACTCGGCGTTTGCTGCGCAACCACGGGGCCAGGTGCGACCAATTTGCTGACTGGCGTTGCATCCGCCTATCAGGAAAGAATTCCAATGCTGGTGATTACGCCGCAAACTGCGCTACCCAACTTCGGCAGACACGCCTTGCAGGAGTCGTCCGAAGACGCCATAGATACAGTAGGAATATTTGAACACTGCACACGCTACAATTCGCTTGTGTCGCATGCAGACCAACTGGAAGGAAAGTTGTTTACTTCCTTGTTCACTGCCTTCCAGCATCCTCGTGGCCCCGTTCATTTAAGTATTCCCATGGATATATTGAACGGCCGCCTGTTAACTTCACAACCGCGCTACCAGGTTGCCACGATGTTGCGTCAACCTTCCGTGATGGACGAAGCGATGTTTGGCGAACTGTGCCAAAGCATCAAGACGGCGCGCAAAAAGCTCTTGTTCATTGGCGGTGGCTGCAAGTCGGCGATTAGGCACATTGTGCAATTTGCCGAGATGCTCGAAATACCCATTGTCACTTCCGCAGTTGGTAAAGCCTGCATCAGCTCGTACCATAGCCTCAATCGCGGTGTGTTTGGCTTCGCCGGGCACGCGAGCGCGGGTGCGCTTATTACCGGAGCAGAGACCGACCTGATCATAGCCGTGGGTACCAGCTTAGACGAGCTTTCTACCGGCGGCTGGGATTCTGCGTTGCTCAACGACAAGCTGGTGCATATTGACGCAACTGCCGAGAATTTTTCGCGCTCGCCCATGGCTAAATTGCATGTGCTCGGTGAGTTGCGTTACGTATTCTCTTCGTTAATTTCAGAGTTTTCCTTGGTTGAGGCGGCAAGCAAACAACGCCCGAAAATCGCGAGCAATGTGATAAACCAGTCAGTCGATAGTGTTACTTCTGCCACATTCACTCCAGATATGCAGAATTTACAAGGTATTAACCTGGATTCAGGCGAGGCTTGGTTATCAGCTGAAGCACCAATCAAGCCGCAGAGATTAATGCACGACTTAACCATGAGGCTTCCTGCCAACAGCCGCTTCGTTGCCGATGCAGGTAACGCTTGGGCGTGGACCACGCATTACCTCCACCTCAAGCAGGGTAATCGATATCGCATCGGAATGGGGTTCGGTGCAATGGCCTGGGCGATCGGCGCGGCCGTCGGTACCGCGCTAGGTTGTCGTGGAACAGCTGTGGTGTGTATAACGGGGGATGGCAGCTTTTTAATGAGTGGCCAGGAAATAACGGTTGCGGTAGCAGAAAAGCTGCCCGTAATTTACGTCGTTCTGAATGACCGGGCGCTGGGCATGGTCAAGCACGGACAGATGCTGCGTGGCGGCGCTCAGATTGCCTTCGAGCTACCGCCCGTTGACTTTGTCGGCATGGCGAAGTCTTTGGGCGCCGATGCGCATGCCATTTATTCACCGCAGGATCTGGAACGGCTAGATTTTGACGCCATGTGCACCGCCAAGAGACCCACCCTGCTTGACGTACATATCGATGTGGACGAAGTGCCACCCATAGGCGCGCGAATTAACACGCTCAAAAAAGGCGATGATGCCAAGCGCGGTGCGGCGCAGGAATTGAGTCACTGAGTTTTCTGGAAAAGGCCGCGGTGCCACAATAAGCTCGTTGTTTTATTGCAGAATACTGTATATAATTACAGTAATTCGGACTCGACAAGTGCTGCCAAATGGCTCACCAAAAAGGACGCGGCGCGCTCGCAAACGTCCATAACCGTTTTGCTAAAACCGTCAGCGAGTTTGATTTTTTGGGCGAGCCTGAAAACAAACTGGTGACTACGCTGCACCGCGAAACCAGCAAAAGAATAATCGCCACCAACAATTCACCGGACGTGCCGTTTGAGCAGTCAATAAATCCGTACAAGGGATGCGAGCACGGTTGCATCTACTGTTATGCAAGGCCTACCCATGCCTATCTTGATTTATCTCCTGGTCTGGATTTCGAAACCGAGATTTTTTATAAGCCCGACGCTGCCCAGCTGCTAGAGCGCGAGTTGGCGGACAAAAACTACCGCTGCAGCCCCATCAATCTCGGCGCTAACACCGACCCCTATCAACCGGTGGAGCGCGAATTGGGCATTACCCGGCAGCTTCTTGAAACATGCCTTCGCTACCAACACCCGGTAACGATCGTGACGAAAGGTGCCCTCGTGGTGCGCGATCTCGACTTGCTGTCGGAGTTGGCCGGCAATAATTTATGTTCGGTATGCATCAGTGTGACGACGCTGGACAACTCACTAAAACGCATTATGGAGCCGCGAACCGCATCGCCGGCGACTCGTTTACGCGTTATTACCGCGCTGGCGGACGTTGGCATACCGGTTGCGGTCTTGTACGCCCCAGTTATTCCGGCCATCAATGACAGCGAACTCGAAGCTATTCTAAAAGCCGTTAAAGACGCCGGCGTCGACAGCGCGGGATACGTCTTTCTGCGCCTGCCACTGGAAGTCAAACCGCTATTTTACGCCTGGCTGGAACAACATTTTCCAGACCGCAAACAGCATGTGATTAATTTGGTGCGCGCCGCCCGCGCGGGCAGAGATTACGACACGCGCTTCGGCAAACGCATGCGCGGCGAAGGCGTGTTTGCCGATCTGATCGAACAGCGCTTTACCTTAAGCTGTAAACGGCTGGGTCTGAATGTTAGGGAAAGACCAGAACTCGATAGCCACAGGTTTAAACCACCCGTTCGCAAGAATGAGCAACTGGGTTTGTTTTGAAATTTCAAACGAAAATTGGCAAAAACGTATTTCGGTAATATTACGCACAAATTTTGTGCCCCCAAAAATGGCGTATGAGCGTAGAGTAGAATGGTTGGAAAATAAACAATGCTCGAAAAACAAATAACGCAAACAGTGCTGCGGCTCGACCTAAACCCCGCGTCTATCTGCAGACGTCGAATATCGGTCGCGCAAGCCAAGGGGAGACCATGAAAATATTCAGACTTACGCCCTTCTTGGGAATGCTGCTTATGCTGGCGCTTCCTGCCTACGCCAGTCATAGCAACTCCGTCCCACAAGATGATCGCGTTTTTCCACTTGGTGATTCCGGCGCTTTCGATAGCACGCCGCTTACCGATGTGCTGAAAGAGGGCATTGACAGCAAGGGCGCAATTTACCGCTACGAGGTGCCGGTGAACTGGAATGGCGATCTCGTTATGTATGCGCACGGCTTTCGCGGCTGCTTCGCCGACGACGGCGGTCTTGAGCCGTTAAGGGTGGACAATCCGCCGCTGCGCGAGTATTACCTGCTGCGTGGCTATGCCTGGGCAGCGTCCAGTTATTCAAAGAACTGCTATGACGTTAACTCCGGCGTCAAAAGTACCAATCGTCTGGCGCGCATCTTCTCTAGGGAAGTTGGGAAACCGAATCGTACGCTCATCACCGGTTTCTCAATGGGCGGGCATGTGACCGGCGCGGCCATTGAAATGTTTCCAAATGTGCGCTGCCCTGAGGGTCGCCGCGGTCGCACCTGCCGCCGCTTCGCCGCCATTTTGGGTAAGTTTTCCGGTGGTATTCGCTATGATGGTGCGGCGCCGATGTGCGGAGTGATGGGAGACACCGAGCTGTTCGACTATTTCGGCGATTTTTCTTACGGCGCGGAGGCCATTGCAGGTGCTGTGAATCCGCTGGTTCAGTCGCAATTTCCAGCACCCGAAGACTTTGCCACCACCACACTGCCGCTGGTCATTGGCACCTTATTCGATGATTTTCCTGACACGCTGACCTCTCAGGGAGACAAGTTGAAGGATCTTGTGCGTCAGCTCTCTGGCGGCGAGCGTCCGATCTTCGACCAGGCTTTTCCTTTCTTTCAGACCTTGCTGTTTAGCTTCAGCGGTTCGGATGGTTCAGTTGACGGTGTAGTATCGGGCAATATTTATGATAATCGTACACGCCACTATCAACTCGATGGTGACCCTGCAGTAAACGCCGATGAACAGTCTCTCAACGACTCAATTCTTCGCATCCGCCGAGATCGCGGCGTCAATCCACCGCGGTTTCTGAGATTGCAGCGCGTACCGGAGATTACTGGCCGCATCAGCATACCGGTGATATCAACCCACACTCTGGGTGATCTATTCGTGCCATTCTCGATGCAACAGATTTATGCGCGGGAGGTGGCACAGCGGCATCGGTCAGACTTGCTAGTATCTCGTGCCACGCGCGCTATTGGCCATTGCGAGTTTTCGCCAGAAGAGCTGGTTCGCACTTTCGATGATCTGGTGCTCTGGGTAAACGAGGGTGTAAAGCCGACGGGTGATGATGTTCTGGAAGCTGCTACAGTGGCTAGCCCATTCTTCGGTTGCCAGTTCACCGAGGGCACGACCGGGACTACGCCTGAAGTACTCAGAAGCGGCATTTGTAGCCAGGCTCCGTAGGTCGATTCTATGTATTGCTTGTGTTCACAACGAGCGCAAGCAATATCG
>JBPCXM010000541.1:0-7073 GCA_051008535.1 Pseudomonadales bacterium
CCTTGCTTAAGCATGGTATCGAGTTGCTATCCACCGGCGGCACCTATCGTCTGCTGCTCGAACACGATCTTGCTGTGACCGAAGTTGCCGACTATACGGGCTTTCCCGAGATGATGGATGGTAGGGTAAAAACGCTGCATCCTAAAATTCACGGCGGTATTCTGGGCCGCCGTGATCAAGATTGTGCGGTCATGCAACAACATGGCATTCAGCCTATCGACCTGGTAGTCGTCAATCTATACCCCTTTGCGGCAACGGTGGCGCGTCCCGACTGTGACCTGCCGCTGGCGATTGAAAATATCGATATCGGCGGGCCGACCATGCTGCGTGCAGCAGCAAAAAATCACCGGTTCGTTGCCACCGTGGTGAATCCAGCCGACTATGCGGTGCTGACCAATGCATTGGCGCAACACGAAGGATATGTTAGTAAGAAATTATGCTTTGATTTGGCGGTAAAAACATTTGAGCATACCGCGGCCTACGATGCCGCCGTCGCTAATTATCTGGGAGCGCGGGTTGAGGAGGGCAGCGAGCAATTCCCGCGCACCTTTAGCGTGCAGTTCAACAAGGCGCAGGAAATGCGCTATGGCGAAAATCCGCATCAGAAAGCGGCGTTTTATGTAGAAAACGAAATTCTTGAGGCCAGTGTAGCCAGCGCCGAACAGTTACAAGGGAAAGAACTGTCTTATAACAATGTGGCCGACACCGATGCGGCGTTGCAGTGTGTCAAACAGTTTGACCAGCCGGCCTGTGTCATCGTTAAACACGCAAACCCCTGCGGCGTCGCGGTTGCGAGCGATATCGCCACGGCCTACGATCTCGCATTTGCGACCGACCCTACTTCGGCGTTTGGTGGCATTATCGCCTTTAATCAAGTGTTGGATGCAGCAACCGCCGACGCAATTGTCTCGCGTCAGTTTGTCGAGGTAATTATCGCACCCGATATCGCCGCCGATGCGTTATCTGTGCTGGCCGAGAAGAAAAACATTCGCGTGCTGCGTTGTGGCGCGCTGCTGGAAACGGCGCAAGCGGGGTTAGACTATAAACGTGTGGTAGGTGGCTTGTTGCTGCAAGACCGCGATCTGGGGAGTGTGAAAGAGTCTGATCTTCACGTCGTTACCGAACGTGCCCCAAGCACTGACGAAATGCAGGATTTACTGTTTTGTTGGCAGGTAGCCAAATTCGTTAAATCAAATGCCATCGTCTATGCTCGCAATCGGCAAACCATTGGCGTTGGCGCCGGCCAAATGAGCAGAGTCTATAGCGCCAAGATTGCCGGCATAAAAGCCGCCGACGAAAGCCTACAGGTCGCTGGTTCAGTGATGGCTTCCGACGCTTTCTTCCCTTTTCGTGATGGCATTGATGCTGCGGCCGTAGCGGGCATCACGGCCGTTATCCAACCCGGCGGTTCGATGCGCGACCAGGAAGTGATTGACGCGGCTAACGAAGCGGGTATGGCGATGGTGTTTACCGGCATGCGCCATTTTCGTCACTGAGCTGCCGCGTTCGTTGAGTCGATTCGAATGAAGATACTTGTTATTGGCGGTGGTGGGCGCGAACACGCGATCGCGTGGAAGCTTGCACAATCTTCGCGTGTCGAAAGAGTTTTTGTGGCGCCCGGTAACGCTGGTACAGCGCTGGAAGAAGGTGTCGAAAATGTTGCTCTGGCCCCCATGGACTTCGCTGCGCAACTGCAATTCGTGGAAACAAAAGCGATTGATCTGACCGTGGTCGGTCCAGAGGCGCCACTGGTTGCAGGCATAAGCGACTATTATCGCGAACATGGGCAGCAGCCTTGCTTTGGGCCCAGCCGTGGGGCCGCACAATTGGAGGGTTCGAAAGCCTTCAGTAAGGATTTCCTTGCGCGCCACAATATTCCCACCGCAGCCTACGAAGTATTCACCGAAACCGATGCGGCACTGGAATATCTGCAAACAGTCAGCATACCGGTTGTTATAAAGGCCGATGGCCTGGCTGCCGGCAAGGGTGTCATTGTTGCGCAAACGCTGGAACAAGCGCAGTCTGCCGTGACCGATATGCTAGCCGGCAATAGCTTTGGCGATGCCGGTAGACGTGTCGTTATCGAAGAGTTTATGCAAGGAGAGGAAGCCAGTTTTATCGTCATGGTTGACGGCGAGCACATTCTGCCACTCGCCAGCTCGCAGGATCACAAAGCGCGTGACGATGGCGACCGCGGACCTAACACCGGTGGTATGGGGGCGTACTCGCCCGCGCCTGTGGTGACTGCAAGTGTGCACGACCATATCATGCTCGACATCGTGCAGCCGACAGTGCAGGGCATGGCGGCTGAGGGTAATCGTTATTCCGGCTTTTTGTATGTTGGTCTGATGATTGATTCAACGGGGCAGGCTAGGGTGGTGGAGTACAACTGCCGCTTTGGCGATCCCGAGACGCAACCGATATTAATGCGCTTACAATCGGATTTTACAGTTTTGATTGAAGCGGCTTTGCGTGGACAATTGCGGGAATGTAAGGCCGAATGGGATCCGCGCGCGGCTATTGGCGTCGTTATGGCTGCCGGCGGCTATCCCAACAGTTACCGCAAAGGTGACGCAATTTCTGGTCTGGACCAAGTCGACGCCGACGTCAAAGTGTTTCACGCTGGCACTCAGCATGAAGGCGGTAACACAGTGACAAACGGTGGCCGAGTATTATGCGTAACGGCAATCGCCGATAGCGTACACGCCGCACAGCAAAAGTGTTATGACAATGTCTCCAAAATTGCGTGGCCGAATGCCTACTATCGTTCCGATATTGGCTATAGAGCGGTCGCGCGCGAGACCTAAGCTGAGATACGTGATCCTTACTCGACATTAAAGTGCGCGAAAGGCCGGGAGTATTTTGGAGTGACTAGCGCCAGGGACGGACGCGGGATGGAGCATGGATGCCCCGTGGAACGGAAAAATACTCCCGGCCTTTCGCGTGGTGGTGGTAATGGCACTAGCCAATCATTTTAATGCGCTGGCACCGCCCTCTCCGCAGCCCAAGCGCGTAACGCAGCGAGATTCTCTGCCATCAAAACCGACAGCGGCACGGTTTGACCTAGTGCTGATACTATGTGTTCGGTGGTCAGTGGCTGGCTGGCAGCGGCGCACTGATATAAAGCCGCTATCACAGCTTGTTCGATCTCCGCACCGGAAAAACCATCGGCGTATTCGGCCAGCTTAGCGCAGTCTATCGTAGTGCTGCATTGTTCGCGTTTATGCAAATGAATTCGGAAGATCTGGGCGCGCGTTGGCGTGTCTGGAAGATCAACAAAGAATACTTCATCGAAGCGGCCCTTGCGCAACAATTCCGGCGGCAGTTGCTGAATAGAGTTGCTGGTTGCAACGATGAACACCGCCTCCTTTTTCTCGGCCAACCAAGTCAACAGCGTACCCAACAGTCGGCGTGAAGTGCCTTCGTCGCTGGCGCCGCTGCTGATAGCCTTCTCCAGCTCGTCAATCCACAGCACGCAAGGCGCCATGGATTCGGCCAATTTGAGTGCGTCGCGTAAATTGCGCTCGGTTTCGCCGATAAATTTGTTGTATAAGCTAGCGATGTCCAGCCGTAGTAAAGGCAGTTGCCAAAGACCGGCTACTGCTTTGGCGGCCAGGCTTTTACCGCCACCTTGCACGCCGGTGAGTAGCAAGCCTTTGGGTTTGTCCAGCGTGTTGGCGTCGAGGAAGGCCTTTTCTCGCAGCCGTAGCCATTCTTGCAAGTGTTGCATGCCGGCCACTGAACTCCATTGCTCAGTATCATACTCATAGCTGAGCACGCCGTTCAGATCCATAAGCGTGAAGCGGGCTTTGTTGACCAGCGGCAGGTCAGACTCGGTGATAGCGCCATCGTTGACGATGGCGCCACGCACCAGCCGCCGAGTTTCGGCCATGCTCATGCCGCGGATATGACTGATCAGTTGCTGCAAGGTTTGTTGGTCGGTTTTTACGCGCTGGCCAGCATTCTGTTCGCTCCAGCGATTAGCTTCTTCACGCACCAACGCCATTATTTCCTGTTGGCTGGGGAAAGACACCGCCAGTTCAGCGTTGAAATGAGTAAGCTCGGCCGGCATCTGCAATGCGTGGCTGAGCATCACCAGCGTACGCTGCGTGGTTTCGTGCTCCAGCGCGATATCTTTCAACAACCGCGTCAGCAGTGGAGCCTGTTGTAGGTAAGGGTGAAAATCGCAGAGAACATACAAACCTGATTGCCCATTTTGTTTGATATACCTCAGAGCCGCTTCCGGTTCTAATGTGTCGCTGGAGGAATTGGGAGTGGCTCCAAAGCCCAGCGCCTGCAGGCCTTCGCTAGCCGACCAAACATGGATTGGCAGTTTTTGTTGTACAGCTATCCGGGTCAACATCTGCAACGCGTGTTTTTCATCGCGGCTGAGCAGGCTAATGATTGGAATTGCTGATTTAAGCAGCAGGTTTAAGTCATGCATGATGCTTTGCGATTATATGAACCATTCGTAAAGTGTGGTGCATGGGTGGCGGAGCGTCCACATTTCGCGCCAAAAAGATTTAAACTATGTCTCTCGCAAACATATTGAATGAATTCATGGCATCGAAACGCAGCCTGTCTCTTATTGACCAATGCCTCTCGGGTTTTGACCGGGCGCTGAAAACCGTTGCCGGTGGTGCACCTGCTGCGCAACGCAGCTCGCCCGCGGCCGACGTTGCCACGGTTGAACTCAATGCCATGGAGCGCAAACACGTCGCCGGCTTAATGCGGGTAAATCATACTGGCGAAGTGTGCGCGCAGGCCTTGTATAAAGGCCAAGCCCTAGGCGCGCGCAGCAAAGATGTGCGTGAGGCCATGCAGAATGCGGCGGCGGAAGAAGTTGATCACCTAGCCTGGTGCGAGCAACGTATCCATGAACTGGAAGGCCACACCAGCTACTTAAATCCGCTGTGGTATGGCTTGTCATTCAGCATGGGCGCGTTGGCCGGCGCTGTGGGAGATAAGGTCAGCCTGGGTTTTATCGCCGCAACCGAGGATCAGGTGTGCGAACATTTGCAGGAGCATCTCGACCGCTTGCCGCCCGCCGACAACAAAAGCCGGGTCATCATAGAACAAATGTTAGAAGATGAAGCGCAACATGCCGAGCATGCTCTGGAATCAGGTGGGCAGGCGTTTCCACTACCCGTAAAGCGGGCGATGACGGGTCTGGCGCGGGTAATGACGCGCTCTAGCTATAGAATTTAGCGTGCGCTGGTCTCTTGGATTGCAAAATCATGGCTGATGGCAACACCGCCTTTGGCCAGCATGATTGAGGCTGAACAATACTTTTCTGCCGACAGGTCCACGGCTCGTTTAACTTGGGTTTCTTTCAGCTCGTGGCCACTGACCACAAAATGGATGTGGATTTTGGTAAACACCGCTGGCACGCCGTCGGCTCGCTCTGCGTTAATTTCTGCTTTGCAATCAGTGATTTGCTGGCGTGATTTTTTCAGTATGCTGACCACATCGTAGGCCGAACAGCCGCCGAGGCCGAGCAGCAACATTTCCATTGGCCGCGCGCCAGTATTACGCCCGCCGGCGTCGGGCGGGCCGTCCATGATCACCGAGTGACCACTGCCTGATTCGCCTAAAAATTGAGCGCCATCGGTCCACTTCACGATTGCTTGCATTTGCTGCCCTTCTATTTAGCAATGGGCCGGGGAGCTTAGCACAATCGTATTACGGTCCCGATCAGGCTTGGTGATAAATTGCTCACTAGAAAATTGTAAAATTCACAGTTGATTGATTTTGGCAATTTTTCCGCTATTACTGGAAAACTGTGACATACATACTACTCTTATAACAAGTTTGGTTATTTTTTGAGTAGGTATACATTGTGGTCCAGCTGGCTTTAAACCCGCACATCGATCGAGTTGAACAATTTCTAACCGCATGCCATCGGCGACGCTATCCCGCCAAGAGCACAATTATCTACGCCGGTGACGATTGCGATTCGTTGTATTACGTGATTAAGGGTTCCGTTACCGTCGTTATTGAAGATGACAGTGGCCGTGAAATGATCGTCGCTTATTTGAATGACGGCGACTTCTTCGGCGAGATGGGCTTGTTCGATATCGAGGGCGCCCGCAGCGCCTGGGTGCGCGCGAAAACCGAATGCGAAGTCGGCGAAATCAGCTACTCCAAGTTCAATGAATTGTCTTTGCAAGAACCACACATACTGAAAGCCATCGGTACTCAGATGGCAGAGCGCTTGCGTAACACCACTCGCAAAGTTGGTGACCTCGCATTTCTGGATGTGACCGGTCGGGTTGCGCGCACACTGCTTGATTTGAGTAAGGAGCCCGACGCAATGACACATCCCGATGGCATGCAAATCAAAATTACGCGCCAGGAAATTGGTCGTATTGTTGGTTGTTCGCGCGAGATGGTTGGCCGCGTACTGAAGAGCCTGGAAGAGCAAGGGCTGGTTTCGGTGAAAGGCAAGACAATGGTCGTATACGGAACTCGCTAGAAGAACAATTCCCTTAGTGCCGCGCCGGGATCCTCGGCGCGCATAAACGCTTCCCCCACTAAAAACGCATTCACTTTGTGCTCGCGCATGACTTGCACATCGGCACGCGAGTGAATGCCGCTTTCGGTTATCACCAGACAGTCATCCGGAATATATTGCAGCAAGGATAAGGTGTTGTCTAACGACGTTTCAAAGGTGTGAAGGTTGCGATTATTGATTCCCAGCATCGCCGGTTGCAGTTGCAGCGCCAGCTCCAGTTCATTCTTATCATGCACCTCGATGAGTACATCCATACCCGTTACGATCGCCAATTGATTTAAGGCTTTTAGCTGTCCTGGTTTGTCAGCAAAAGCTGCGGCAATCAGCAATAGACAGTCGGCGCCCATGACGCGCGTCTCGTACACCTGATATTCGTCCACAATAAAATCTTTGCGGAGTACTGGAATGTCGCATGCAGCTCTTGCTGCTCGCAAATACTCGGGCGCTCCCTGAAAGAAGTCTCTGTCGGTTAATACCGAAAGACAAGCCGCACCGGCTTGCGAATAAGATTGCGCAATCGCTTGCGGATCAAAGTCTTCGCGAATAACGCCTTTGCTTG
>JBPCXM010000542.1:0-12654 GCA_051008535.1 Pseudomonadales bacterium
GGGTATCGTCGTCCCATATCATGTCCAACTTTTTTAAACATGACACGATATCATAGTGGAAAGTGGACGTTGTGCGGAGCAATGCACCAAGGCCCAACCAGGGTGAATTCACCGACGAGCCGGTGCATACACTGCTGGTAAAAGAGCGGGGGCTGTTAGGCGTAAGCTTGCCCGGAACGATTCATGACATCGGAAACCCCGCAGGTTATGCTAACTGTTTGAAGCACGTGGTCCCTTAATAAGAAAGCTCAACAGTTTCAAATAGTATTACAATGTTCAAAGATCCCACTCTTCTTTAGCACAGCGAACACCGAAGCCAATAGCTAATTTGATACCAAGGTTAAGAAATCGCACAGCACAGGGTTCGGTCGGAGCAATCCGGCCGTTCTTCTCGCACAGACCCCAACTTGAGCCTCCCCGACTGGCGCTCACCATTTTACCGCACGAACAGCTTTATTCGCCGGGCGGAAGGCCAGGGCGCAGAGGAGGTCCGTCAAAAATATGACACTTGGCTCCTCGAGTATAAATTCGCGTTTATAGAGGGAGGCTTGAACCCCTACGTGCATAAACATACCCTCCGCTCCTCAATAGACCCCCTTCAGGGAAGGCTGACGGTGTTAGTAGGAAAGAAATATGCTACACTCGAGGCGCAACACAAAATGTAATATTCTACTACTTATTCTGTAATCAAAAGGGCGCTACCGCTTCCGGCTTTCGTGGAGAACAGGCGCAACTATGGAATTGCTAATAAGCTCCCTCTCGATGGCTTGTTCAAAAACACCCCGAGCGTTGTGCGCAATGCATGGGAGTTCTTGGTGACCACTACCCGGTCAACAATAGAAGCATGAACGATCAATTGCAGGCCGTCGCGGTAACTGGTTATCCGGCTAAAATCCCGATACCGATCATCGCGGCTGTCGGAGGTATCTGCGTACTTCCCTATCTGTTGATGCTAACCGGGGTTGATTTTGGCAGCGATCCGCGACCATTTGACGTCTCTGCTACGGCAGACAGCACGCCCGGTGAAGTCACCGATGTTATGTTTTACAGCCTATCCGGTGCCTTCACACATACCCTTTTGGAGTGGTCTGCCGTTTGCGCGGCGATATTTACCGTCTGGCTGGCTTTTTGTCATTATAAGCTGGTCGATGATATTACTACGCCGATTATTGCAGTCGCCTTATTTTTTTCCGGCGTCATGGATGCGTTTCATGCGATCGCGGCTGATCGTTTGATGGACTCTGTCGCTGATCCAGCCAATCTGGAGCCCTTTACCTGGGCGGTCTGCCGATTGTTTCACGCACTGATCATGATTGCTGGCGTCGGAATATTCTTAATACGCGGCATCGAGCGTTACAAGATTACTCCGCGTGATGTTGTTTCGATAAGTCTTTGTTTAGGTGTGCTTGCGTATAGCATTATTTATTATTGTGCGGTCAGCGAGACCTTACCCCAAACGCAATTTCCGGATGCGGTCATCACCCGGCCCTATGACGTTATTCCGTTGCTGGTGTACCTGTTTGCCGGCCTCTACCTATACCCCCATTTTTACAACAAAGTCCCTAGCCTTTTTGCCCATGCGCTGATTATCAGTGCGTTTGTCGAAGTCGCCGTGGAAATTCATATGGCCTTTGGCTCGAGCCAGCTGTTCGACAGCCATTTTAACGTCGCCCATTTTCTCAAAATCATCGCCTACTGTGTACTGTTGTTGGGCCTCACGCTCGACTATGTCGATACTTATAGAAAACGCATAGCATTGACACAAGCGAATGTATCGTTATCCACGGAACTATACGACCACAAACAAGCAGAAGAAGCCATCCGAAACGCCAACAGTAAGCTTAGGCGACAAACTAAAGAACTGGCCCAGGCTAACGAAGAACTTTCCCAATTCACCTATGCGGTGTCTCATGATCTGAAGACACCCTTGCGAGCGATCAATGGCTATAGTAACTGGTTGGCTAAAGACCTAGCCGATACGTTGGACGAGGAGCACCAAGAATACATCGACGGAATGCAGGAAGCGGTCGGTCAGGCAGAAAGATTGATCGATGATTTGCTGGAACTGTCTCGAATCGGTCGCCGTCAGGCGGCCGTCGAACGCATTGCGCTGACCAAGTTTTTCCACGGTCTGGTGACAACGTTAAAACTAGACTCGGACGTAGAGATGGTAATCGCGGATCACTTACCTACGATTGAAATCTCCCCAACCCTCCTCACGCAAATATTCCAGAATCTCATCATCAACGCAGTGATCTATAATCAATCGCAGCCCAAGCGCGTCAAAATCGCCTGTCGCACCGAGAATTCAGCTTACGAAATTTCGGTCAGCGATAATGGCATCGGCATCGACCCGGAATTTCACAAACGCATTTTCCAAATATTCCAGCGGCTGCATACACGCGAGGAATTCGAGGGTACTGGCGTTGGGCTAGCCATCGTCAAAAAGGCGGCCCAACAAGTCAACGGGGGTGTACGTGTCGAATCCGAACTTGGGCGCGGCAGTACTTTCTGGGTCACACTGCCTCAAGGGGAGACAACTTCATGAGCTCCAACACCTTTCCGATTCTTCTGGCCGAAGACAGTAAGCACGATGTTCTAGCGGTTAAACGGGCCTGGAAACTGCACAATCTGGTCAACCCGTTACACGTCGTACGGGATGGCCAAGAATGCTTGGACTACCTTTTTCAGAAGGGATCCTATAGCCCCCCTGCCGATGCTCCTCGACCCGGCCTTTTGCTTCTTGATCTCAACATGCCCAAAGTCGACGGCTTAACCGCTCTTAAGCGGGTTCGGGACGACGACGATTTGGGTAGTTTGATTGTGGTGGTCCTGACCACGTCGAAGCGGGACGAGGACCGGATCGAAAGTTATAACCTCAACGTCAACGCCTATATCAAAAAGCCTGTGGATTTCGACAACTTCTCCGAGGCAATCCGCAGGATCTCTTTGTTTTGGCAAATTTGTGAGCTTCCGAGTTGATCCACGAAACTTGAGTTTAAGGGGGCGTTACACAGAGTGTCTGATCATTCACTTCGTATCTTAGTTGTTGAAGATAGTCCACATGATCTCCAGCAAATTCGCCGGGCTTATTCGGAAAGCGGTTATCCAGTAGACATAAAGCACTGTGTGCGAGCTGAAGAAGCCCTTGATCTGTTGACATCTAGCAATATTGTTTTTGATGTGCTCATTAGCGACTATCATTTGCCGGGCATTTCCGGCTTGGAGCTGTGTAAACGGTTGCTGCAGCAAAATATTCCGTTTCCCCTGCTGATGTTGACCGGCACAGGCAGCGAAATGGTTGCGGTGGAGGCGATGAAGCTGGGTGTTTCTGATTATCTCATTAAAGATCCTGGCGCAGGGTACGTAGAACTCTTACCAGAGAAGGTCAGAGAGGTTGTACGGCGGCACGCTGAATGTCAGGAAATGCAAAAAATGGAAGTGCAAATCCGCCACTTGTCACACGCCATGGAACAAAGTACCTGCGCCGTGATTATCACAGATCTCCGAGGGGTCATCGAATACACCAACTGTAAAGCCAGCGAGATTACAGGCTATGCGGTGGAAGGGATTGTCGGAAAATCAGTGCGCCTGTTGCACTCCTACGCCATCGAGGATGAGGGCTATCAAGCAATGTGGAAGGCCATAATCACCGGTCGCGAATGGCACGGCGAATTCCAAATCAAAAAAAATGACGAGAAAGTCTGCTGGGTGCGAACCTCTGTTTCACCGATCAACAACACGAACGGTATGGTCGCAAATGCTCTGCTAATTCTTGAAGACGTAACCGAAACGCGCCGCCTCTCCGAGCATCTCGCCAAACAGGCGGAAAAGGAGCAGTTTCAGCATATCTTTAATGCCTCCCCTAACGCTTTGCTGATGGTAAGTTTTCACGGCGCGATCATTTTAGCTAACGTTGGCGCGCAAAAAATGTTCGGGTATCCCCATGATCAACTGATAGGTTTGGATATAGCACGTCTGATCCCGGAGTGCTTCAGGGAAAGGTTTATCGAACATCGGTTGAAGTACGCTGAGGAAATGGAAATCACGACGAATGAATCGGCTGTGGACCTCTATGGATTAAGGATGGATGGCAGCGAATTTCCAGTCGCTGTGCGGCTGAACTCAGTTAAGTTGGGAAAGGAATCTATGGTATTAACCACCATCGCCGATATCACCGCGCGTATGCAGTCACTAGATAAACTCCATGAGGAAAAAGAGCGCCTTCGGTTGACACTGGAATCCATTGGTGATGCGGTGATCACGACAGATGCTAACGGGATGGTCGATTATATCAATCCCATTGCAGAAAAGTTAATTGCATATCCTTTAGCCGAAGCGGTAGATCAACCAATAACCCGAGTTTTTCCTATTATCAATGAACACGACCGCCAACCCTGTCCAAATCCGGTGAGTCGATGTTTAAAAGATGGCAAAGTCGTGGGTCTGGGTAACCATACAATATTAATTAACCGGTCCGGTGATGAATATTCGATAAAAGATTCCGCGGCACCCATACGGGGCCGAGATGGCAAGGCATTAGGCGTAATCATGGTGTTTTCCGATGTCACGGAACAGCGGCGAATAAGTAAACAAATCGCCTACCAGGCGAGTCACGATCCGCTTACGGAACTGGTGAACCGACGAGAGTTCGACGTTCGCTTACAACGGGCCTTTAATAGAGCGAAAGAGAACAGCAGCGTCCACGCTCTTTGTTATCTAGATTTGGATCAATTCAAAGTCGTTAATGACACGTGCGGACATGTGGCTGGCGATGAATTGCTCCGCCAAATCGCAAACGTGCTATACCAACACATCCGAGCACGGGATACCTTAGCCCGCTTAGGGGGAGATGAATTTGGCATCCTCATGGAGAATTGCACCTTCGAACAAGCGCATCGTATCGCAGAAGCCTTGCGACAAGCGGTCGGACAATACCGTTTCGTTTGGGAAGATAAGATTTTTAACGTCGGAGCAAGCCTTGGGGTGGTGGCCATTACCGAATCTGATAAGAGCGCCGGTGATCTGCTGATGAAAGCCGACACTGCGTGTTATGCCGCCAAACGCGAAGGTCGAAATCGCACCCACGTGTATCAAAACGATGGTGCGGAATTAAGCGAAACCGAAGGAGAAATGCAATGGGTGTCACGCATCAACCACGCTTTGGAAAACGATCGGTTTCACATTTATTTTCAACCGATTCGATCCCTAAAAGGATATGCGGGTTTCCACTATGAATTGTTAATTCGCATGAAGGAAAAGAACGGTGAGATCATAGTGCCGGGCACTTTCATGCCTGCCGCTGAACGCTATGCACTTACGACAAAAATCGATTGCTATGTGATTCAAAGGGTATTTCGTTGGCTCAATTCCCATCCGAAGCACTTTGATCAATTGTATCAATGCGCAATCAATTTATCTGGATTGTCACTAGGGAGCCAGGAGGTATTGACGGAAATCCTTGAACAGTTTGGAGAGAACGACATACCGCCGGACAAGATTTGTTTAGAAATTACAGAAACTGCAGCCATTGCTAATTTATCCCATACCAATCAATTTATGGAAGAGCTACGATCGCAGGGTTGCCGCTTTGCCTTGGATGATTTCGGCAGTGGCTTGTCCTCATTCGCTTATCTCAAAAACTTGCCGGTCGATTATTTAAAAATAGACGGTGGTTTCGTAAAGAATATACTGAAAGATGCCACCGATCAGGCCATGGTCAAATCTATCAATGAGATTGGCCATGTGATGGGCAAACAAACAATCGCGGAGTTTGCCGAGGATGATGAGATTATCGGATGTCTAAGCGAGATCGGTGTTGATTTCGTCCAGGGCTTTGGTGTAGGGCGCCCTCGACCGATTGAGGAGATCGAAAATTACCGGGCTTAAAATTCCCGCTTGCACTGATCCAGCGCTTTTTTCTATGACATACCGTATATTTTTTTAAAATACTCAGCCCCTCATCATCGTTCTGGGTAAGCCAGCCAGTTAAGCAAAGCGTTCCTAAGAAGGTTATACAGATGAGTAACGAAACACAAAAACTGACACAACTCAGAAAGGAAAGCGACTTGGAACAAAAGGAAATACCATTATGGATAACATACTTCGGTTACTTTGCTACAGTCTTGTTGGTAATTTCAATGCTTATCTTTTTCAAAGGGATCCTATCAGTAGAATTAAATATACGTGAAGCTTCTACCTTGAGAGGCGCAGAAAATTATATTCAGGCAATAGAGAGTTTTCGAACTTTGTACACTTCAAGCGTGGCTGAGCCCATCAGAGAAATGGGAATCGAGGTTACGCATGATTACCAAGACAAAGAATCAGCAATACCTCTACCAGCGACCCTTAGTATGGAATTAGGCGAAGACATTGCCAAAAATACCGGCGAGGACGTTGTATTTCGCCTTTACAGCAAATATCCATTTCCATGGAGGAAAGATGGGGGACCAAGAGATGAATTTGAAAGACTAGCGCTTGTTGAGCTTGATAAAGACAAACAGAAATCATTTTATCGATTAGAGAATAAAGACGGAAAAAACACTCTGCGCTACGCCAAAGCCGACATTATGCGGGCTAGTTGCGTCCAGTGCCATAATGGTCACCCTCAAACACCAAAACCGGATTGGAAAATAGGCGATGTCAGGGGAGTGTTAGCGGTTTCTATTCCTATTGCAGGATACCGAAATGAAAAAACTAAAGCCCTGCATGAAACACGCTTCGGTTTAATTGCGTTTTCAATTGCCTTATTCTGTATCTTGATAGTAGCTAACCGTGTTATTAAATATTATATAAAGTGACATATGCGTATACCGGCGTTTGTCAAGCGAGTTGTCGCCTAGAGCTTTATGTTATGCCCGTGTGGTACAAATACTCGAACGGCCCGTATGATATTGTTATCTATCAATGTTGCCGATAATCTGTATGCTCAATGACAACCACCATACAACCTTTTGATCTTCTCGTAGTGGCGCTGGCCGGTTGGCTTAACCGCCGCCACCAGGCGGTCATCGAGTACATCATCGAAGAGAATCGCGTTCTGAAAGAGCAAGTCGAGGGAAGCCGACTACGGTTCACTGACGAACAGCGGATACAACTGGCCGTGAAGGCCAAGGCTCTTGGCCGACAGTTACTTGGTGAAATCGCAACGATAGTAACCCCCGATACGCTGCTTGCCCGGCACCGTAAGCTCATCGCGCAAAAGTGGACCTATGCAAGAAAGGGCGCAGGACGACCGCGAGTGGCGCAGGAGATCACTGATTTGGTGCTACGTATCGCGGGGAAGAATACCTCCTGGGGCTACGACCGAATATAAGGTGCTCTCGCCAATCTTGGACACATCATTGCACCGAACACGGTAAAAAATATCTTGAAGAGGCACGGCATTGAACCAGCACCGGAGCGGCAGAAACATACCACATGGAAGACTTTTTTAAAGGCGCATTGGGATGTGATGGCAGCCACGGACTTCTTTGCAGTTGAGGTCTGGACGCCCCGCGGACTTAAAACCTACTATGTGTTGTTTGTTATCCATCTATCAACGCGTTCCGCACACATTGCCGCTGTGACCGCAGCGCCTAACGGTGCATTCATGAAACAAGTGGCTCGCAACCTGACAGACGTGGGCGAAGGTTTTCTATTAGGCAGTCGGTATCTCATTATGGACCGCGATACAAAATACACGACTGATTTCCGCAGTCTTCTGGATCGGGCAGGGGTGAAGCCTGTTCGATGCCCCCCGCGAGCGCCAAATTGCAATGCATTCGCAGAACGTTTTGTGCTTTCTATAAAAAAGGAATGTTTGAATCGTGTAATTCTTTTCGGGGAGGCATCTCTTCGCCGGGCACTCAGAGAATATGTTGCACACTATCACACCGAGCGGAATCATCAGGGCGTTGAGAATCGATTGCTGAAACCACTTGCCACGGTCAGTTCAATCAATGAGCCAATTCAACGCCGCGAACGCCTTGGCGGCATACTCAACTACTACTATCGTGAAGCGGCCTGAATGTGACCGTTCGAATTTTTGCACCACACGGGCGACACATCGATCCGGAACTCCTGAGACATATTGGGCCTGCCCGATCAGAAGGTGTGAATTTCCGGGGCAAGCTGGATTTCCCGGTGGGTCAGTATCAAGATCGTTTGCTGTCCAAGAGGGCGAGAAATCTGTGACGGGGAAGGGTGGCGACCACCATTTTACAAACCACATTAACGATTCGCAGAAACTTACTGATAGGAATGAAAAAGGCATGACTTTAGAATCTTATCTCACTGATTTTAAAAGGGTTTCATAGCGGCACTTTCCGCACGTGTTGCACGTCCTAGCCTAAGAAGGTGACCGACAAGGATGGTACGTGAAAGTGAACGGCGAAATGCGATTGCCACTAATAACCAATGAGAAGCCACACACAAAGCTTCTCGTAGCTGAACAGTAAACCCATTGACGGCACGCCCTAGCCAGATCCTCAATCGTGCTGTCAGATCGAACCAGTACCCTGCGCCAAATCGCAGGGCTGATCTCACGCAGTGCGATACGCAGCTGGTAGACCTCGTTTTTGGCGGTAACCCCGTCCATGAAAATAGCCTAGCATTATCAGCAATCTAAGCCGAGATCTAAGATTACACCAAAAGGTTGCCCCCGGTTTGTCCTACTCTCCATCCTCAGGTCTTTTTCAACTGCTGTCGATAGTGGCTAATCCGCTCCTTGATAAATGGTGCATCCGGTCGCAACCGCCGCGCCAGCAACATCAGCAGCAGGGCCATCTCGGAGGAGCCCCGCTCCACCTGCAGTGCGGAGAACTTGAAATAGTCTGCGCCGAGCTTGTCCAGGATCGCCTCGGTCGCTAATTCCTCAGAAGTATCGACTTGCCTGGCAATAAAGCTGAGCACAGCCGCGGTATCAGAATCCTTCTCCTGTAGATCACCTGCCTCATCAAGCAATACCTTTTTGGCCACTTCGCGCAGGGCCGGATTTTCCAGACTGGCAATGGCTGCTGCCGCCTGAGCCAGGGTTTGCTCCTGCCACAGCGGCCCCGTTGCAGTGGGGGATGTCTTGGGAAACAAAAACGCCAACTCTTGCTCCAGCGATTCACTCTCCCGGGTGAGCTCCTCGTACAACTGGGAATCCAGGAAATTCTCGATCCGAAAGGGATCGCCTGTCACTGAATACAAAGGCCTCATATCATGATAAACACGTCGCACAGTGTGGTCCTCGCCAACCCCGGCCGGATAAGCCCGGTTGATTGCCTCCATAATTCTGTAGGCTTCTACGGAAAACCGCTGATTTGCTCTGTCAAATTCCAATCGGGACACCACCTCTTCAGGAAGCCCCAAATGCATCAGCAAGTGGCCAACCAGTCCAACAGGTTTATCCACTGCGTCGTGATAATTAAAAATTTTCAGTACGTCAGAAAAAGCCGCCAGCAGGCGATGATATCTGGCTGTGACAAGACCAACCAGGGAGGCAGGGTCTGCTGGACGGCCACTGACGCTGCGCTGCTGCAGGATACTCTCCAGCGAGCTTGTCGGGCTGCGCACGAAGGCAATGACCTGTACTTTGCCCGCGTGTTTTTCCAGGTAGCGGCGCAATGCCAGCATATCCTTCTTTGAAAAATCACACACCAGTTCGGCGGACAAAAGCAGGGTTTCTCCAGCGGGTTCCTCGAGAACCTGTTGCAGTTGCCCAGAGAAAACACTGATAGCTTCTTCGGCATTGCCTTCGATGTTCAGACGCCTGGGAAATCCACCCATTCCCAACGATCGGCAAAATACCGCGGCCAACGGATCAGAATGGTTGAAAAAATTTCGCTCCCTGAACGTGAACACCGGGTAAGCAATACCGTGCTCAAGCAGCAAATCCCTGTGCCTGTAGCAGCTGTCCTGGATGCTGGTGGTGCCTGTTTTATGCAGGCCCGCATGCACTACAACGCGTTGATAAGGTTTGGCTTTCATTGTCGCAATTTCACTTTGATGGCTGAGCATTGTTATAGCAGATTGAATCTGAATATTGGAACGCTTTGGTGTATTCACCTAGGAGAGGGATTTCGCACAGGATAACTTGACAATACCCCTTCTGTATGAATCCGCGTTTGTTTACTGAATTAGAGGAAATTAGCGCAATGAAATATGAGCTCATTTTAATTGCATTGGTAATTGACTGTTGCCATTCCATACCCGGAAGGATATCTTCCAAATCGAGCCACGGCTTCAGCCGAAAGTTCTTCAAGGGCATTGTCAAGTTGCTGAAAGTGAGTTGAAAACGTAGCAGATTTATTTTCCCCGCGTTATCAACAGGCACACGTCGCCTCTTGCCATGTATCAAATGCGCGTGAACGAAACATACGATAATGATGCGCTTCCAGTAGATGGCGACCGAGGTTAAACAAGTTGTGAACTTGGCTAAATACGGAGAGAAATCGCTGCGCTTGTCCGGGCGACTTGAATCGTCGCATTTGTCGCTCTCGCTGCCTGGTAAATTGATGCGAGCCTTCCGCGCGATTATTGGCATATCGATCTTGGCTGTGCATGACCGTAGGTATCATTTCTTTTCGGGCCGCGCCATAGCTTCGCAATTTATCGGTTACAATTTTTCGTGGTGCGCCCTGACGTTTCAGCATCTTACGAAAAAAACGACAAGCCGCTTTCTTGTTTCGCCGGCTTTGAACGAGGATATCAACGACATCGCCGTCCTGATCGACTGCGCGCCAAAGATACTGGCGTTGGCCATTAATAGTGAGGAACACCTCATCCATAAACCACGTATCCCCGAGTTTATGTTGTTTCTTGCGAAGCTTCTTAGCGTAGTTCAAGCCAAATTTCTGACACCATTGGCGGATGGTTTCATAGGTAACTACGATGCCCCGTTCGGCTAGCAGGTCTTCAACGTCACGAAAACTGAGCGTAAATCGGTGATACACCCAAACCGCGTGGCTGATTATGTCGGGCGGAAAGCGATGTCCAAAGTATTGTGATTGTCTTTTCATGCCGATAGTATGACCGAGCAGAGTTAAACTTGACAGTGCCTCGAGGAGTCTACGTTTGAGTAATTCTCGTTTAAGATCAGCATGAGGCTCAAGTTCTTTGGCTTGCCGCATTAGTACAAAAATTGCTTCAGATGGGTCAATAAAATCACCCCGTTCAACCATATCAAGTACCCATGTGGCAAGGTCTGGAGTGAGATAGGCTTCGAATCGTAGCCCGCCAGTGCGTGCTAGTTTTCCAAGTTTACGGGCTTGTTCAATCCGCTGTTCTGCTGTTTCATCGCTTTCCATCCACAGCTTATTTTCTTCTGGTATATTGGTCATACATCACTTAGGACAAACGCTCCGCTAGTCGGTTAACAATATCTCTTCTTTCGTGAATAACGCCAACTATTGTAGGTTTTTCAAAGTTCTCGGAGAGGTAGAATATAAAATGATATCTGTATTTTGTTACCAATAATGCTGGAAACTCTTTAGAAAACTGGCGCTTCCTTACATCGTTGTTACCAATTTTCTTGAAGGTGTTTTTTAAACCGCTACGATATTCCTGAAGCATTTCCTTGCCCCATTTATTGAGGGTATAGCGTGCTACTTCGCGAAGATCGTTTTCTGCATCTTTGGTGAGTTGGTAGGGCGTCATTTTCCGGTATGTTGTTCTTTTTCTACCTCATCGAAAATATCATCGACGGACTTAGAAGAAAAATCACCTTTGTTTGCTGCCTCAATACGTGGTTTCAAAAAGCCTTCCAGTTCTTGCAGAGCAGTCTGCTCATCTGAATCTGGAAGTGTTCTGTCTAAAACATAGTCTTTGATAGATTGCCCTTGTAGTGCAGCAGAAGCTTTCAGACGTTGATGTTGTTCTGGGGATATTTCAATAGAAAGACGCATAGCTACCTCACAGTATTCTCGTTACTTTACGAATCATAGAAAAGAAACAACAAATTGTCAAATTAACACAAATGTTGTTTTTTGTTCTCTATACGGATAAATTTGCTGAATCTACAAAACTTGAGCTGCCGCGCGATATCGCACCAAAACAGGCCATGTCCTATATGTAGCTGCATTAAAATCTCTGCTTGATCAATAGCGACCGCACTCCAGCTTAGTCAAAGAACGCAGCCATAAACAAGCAACAGCTAGATTACTTCAGGCTTTCGGCCCTGAAGAGTGGTCGCAAAACGGTTCAAAAATATTTGACGAATCCTTTCATTGGTTCCGTCTTGGCCGAGGCTGGAGAGATTGTTGCGACCGCTCAACTAGAATGGCCTCTTACTGGGAACTGGGAATGTCACTGTGACTAGAGCGCGAGCGAGGTATAGATCAACTCAATTTCTTCAGGCTGAATACCTAGATAGGATAACGTCTGCTGCTGGCTGGCATGTCCGAAAGCTTGCATCAACAGCGGAATTGGGGTGTCTTGTTTGGTGCGTTGCATGTAGCCCCAGGTCTTTCGCAGCGTGTGGCTGCCGTAGTTCCCCTTGAGGTTTACTTTCCGACACCAATCCTTCACCAAGTTGTTCAACGTAGGCACCGAAATCGCTCGATCCGGCTGGCGGCCGGCAAAGAGATACGCGTCGTCGTCGACCCACGATAGATCCCGGGCTTTAAGTGCTTTTCGATCCAGGTGCTCGAGCAGTTTCTGAATGGCTTCATAGCAGCCGGTGTTCATAGT
>JBPCXM010000543.1:0-3050 GCA_051008535.1 Pseudomonadales bacterium
GACAAAGTTGTTGACCTTAAAAACACCTCTGCCGACTGGGTGATGCTGCGCGCCGCCAACTCCCAGGTGGAGTTGTTTCAGTACCACACCCCAGCACACGCGCCCGGCGATCCCAATCGCCCAGTGAATAAGCCGGGTTTCACCCATATCTGTCTGGAAGTGACCAATCTGCAAGAGCTTTATGAGCGCCTGCTGGAGCACGGTGTGCGTTTCAACAGTGAACCGATGGATCACGGCGATATGGGCTGTTTTGCCAATTACAGCCGTGACCCCGATGGCAACGTGATTGAGTTTGTTGAGTACATGCCAGGCAATATTGAATCCCTGACCAGCTTTCTACCGGAGGCTTGATATGTCGGATTCCGAGATGAAAGGTAAAGTGGGGCTGGTGACGGGTGGTACCAAGGGGATCGGTTTTGGCACGGCCAAACTGATGTGTGAAGCCGGTATGCGGGTGATTGTGACCGGTCGCAATGAGGAACGCGGCCAGGATGCGGAAAGCCGTCTCCGAGAAGCAGGCGATGCCCGCTACCTGCAGCATGACACTGCTAGCACTGAGAGCTGGCAGCAGGCGATGGATACCGTGACCAATGACTACGGTGCTCTCAATGTGTTGGTGAACAATGCCGGCATCTATCTGAACAAGCCCGTGGCCGATACCAGCATGGACGAGTTCGATCGGATGATGTCAGTCAACTTCCGCGGGATCTTTATCGGTATTCAAGCAGCCCTGCCCCTAATGCGTGACACGGCCAAAGATGGTTCGTCTGGTTCCATTGTTAATGTGTCTTCCGACGCCTCTGTGCGCGCCTATGCGTTGCAGTCCATCTACAACTGCTCCAAGGGTGCCCTGGATGTACTGACCCGCAGTCTGGGCCGTGAATTCGGCGAGCTGGGCTACAACATTCGCGTTAATGGGGTGAACCCTTACTTTATCGTTTCAGAGATGACCGATAAGTTGTTCGAAAATGTTATTGAGCAGGGTGCTCACACCAATCGGGAAGCCTTGTTGGAATGTAACAAGGCGCCTATTGGGCGAGTGGGTTACCCGGAAGATGTTGGTCAGATGATTTTATTTTTGGCCAGTGAAAAGGCCGGCTTTATCAGTGGTACCAATACCCTGGTAGACGGTGCTGCGACCATTGGTCCTGGTGAGATCTAGCAAACTACTGAAATGAAGGGCATCATCATTCGGGCCATTAGACCATTACGTTAATGGGGAGAGGACTATGGGGCGCAACAGTATTTCGGATGTTCGTAAACCGGAAATCTTGAAAACGTTCATTAAGGTGATCAACGAAGAAGGTTTAGCCAAGGCCTCTATTGCCAAGGTGGCCAAACGTATGGAGAGCTTCCCTAGTCTGATTCAGCATTATTTCGGCAGCCGTGAGAACCTGGTGCTGGAACTGATTGATTTTTTATTGGAAGACTACGCACAGTTCTACCATTCCCGGATTGATGCCTATCAGGATCCGCAAGAAAAAGATCAGGCCATTCTGGATTTGATTTTTAGTCTGGAATGGGGTGGTCTTGATGGCCAGCTGGTTTATCTGGATTTATTTACCATGGGACTGCGCGATGAAAAAATTCGCGTTGGCGTACTGCGCATGAACGACATGCTAAGAAATTTCTTGCGGGAAGATCTCAGTATGTTCAAGCAAGGAAAAATCCAGAATGAGGAGCCGCTGCTGAACCATATTGTGTTTCTGCTGGAAGGTTTTCATATGTGGGGCTTTAACCGCAGCCCGAAGGAGCATCGGGCCATTGCGGAGCAGCAACAAAGGTTGGTTCTGAGTCTGCTTGAGGTGGAAGCCGACAAAGCGAGCTAGCATCCACGATGCCATGAGCTTGGCTCAAACTCTCAAGACGCATTATCGCTAATGATCCATCCAGCGGGATGGATACAGTCAAGAGAGCGAGGCACACCACCAAGCTACATTTTCGAGGTTAACGTTTAGGAGACAAGATAGTGGACTTAAATATATTGGATAAAAACGTGCTGGTAACCGGTGGCACACGGGGTATTGGCCTGGCAGCGGTGAGGTTGTTTCTCGCCGAAGGCTGTCGGGTATCCACCTGTGCCCGCTCAGCTATCGACAAAGACAGCCTGAATTTACCGGCTGAACAGGCGTCACGTTTGAATGTGGATGCGGTCGATGTCAGCGATCATCAGGCACTCAAAGACTGGGTTGAAAAATCCGCCACGGCGATGCGTGGTGTCGATATCCTGTTGGCCAACGTCTCCGGATTCTCGGAAGGCGTTGCAGTGGAGCAGTGGCAAAAAGCGTTGGATGTGGATCTGCTTTCGACCAAGATTTTTATCGATGCAGCCGCTCCGTATTTAACCGCTGCCGCCGCCGAAAAAGGGGAAGCCAGTGTCGTTGCCGTGTCGTCGGCTTCCGCGTCGCTCACGATGTACGCGGATGCCTACGGCGCTATGAAGGCCGCCCTTATTCACTATATTAAGGGCTGTTCCAAAGATTTGGCAGCCAGCGGTATTCGTGTCAATTCCATATCCCCCGGCACGATCTATTTCGCCGGCAGCGACTGGGAAAAAACTGAGAGGAATAATCCCGAAGTCTTCAAGCAAGCGCTGGCCATGAACCCTACAGGGCGCATGGGTAGTGATAAAGAGGTGGCAGACGCTATTGTATACCTTTCTAGCCCCAGAGCATCCTTCATTAATGGGGCAAACATCGTAATCGATGGTGGTTTAACCTCGCAGCTGATGATTTAAAAAGGCGAGAAAAAATCTATAGTTTGAAAAGTTACGGCGATTCATCGGGAGTCAACGCCTCCCCGTCGGCAATTTCGCAAATCAACCCCAGGTCCTTTTCCGTATTAAACATCTGAAAGCGGGTGTTTTGTAATTCGCCGCTGCCGATCACAGCCACATTGTTCGCTGCCATTCTTGCGGAACATTTATCGTAATCGGGTGTGGCAAACATGACATGGTGAATGCCGGACCCCTTGTCGCGCAGGAATTGAGCATAAACACTCTCTTCGTCCTGGGGCTCAATAACTTCCAGTTCAACGTTGCCGATATTGAT
>JBPCXM010000544.1:0-2904 GCA_051008535.1 Pseudomonadales bacterium
ACCCAGATCTACGTGTAGAAACTCAGGTTTTCACGGTCGTCAATGATCGGTCGGCGCTTAAATTTAACGACTTTTCGTATGATGGCAACGTCGTCAACGGCTTTCATCAGGCGAAATCCCTTCCTAATACGACAGGCGCGCCCGTTGATTTTGCTGGTTCAACCACCGGCCCGAGCTATACCGAGCAACAATGTTCGCCATTGCAGGTTTCATGGAGTGTGCGCCCACAGTGCGCCAAGGTAGATATAAATAGCCTTGGCGAATGGTGCAAGACTAACGTTTTTAAGGAGGAGCATGCGCACGGCGTACGCAAGCTCGTAACCAACCCCAAATTGCTATCGGAAATTAAGTAGCGTTATCCACCTTTGTGGCTGGCGTTGCCGCATTACGCAATTCCCGGAAATTAGTAAACTCCCCTTTCGCCAGCCGCTCGTTGTAACTTTTCAATTCCCGCTTAACTAGCGGCGCCAACAAATACAGACCCAAAATATTGGGTACGCAGATAACGAACACCAAGGCATCGGAGAAGTCGAGCACGGCGCTGAGTTGTATCATGCAGCCCAGCGCAACGAACATGCAAAATACTGCCTTGAATCCAAGGTCGGCGACTCGACCTTCGCCCACCAAGTAAGTCCAACCCTTCAGCCCATAGTAAGACCAAGAAATCATGGTTGAGAAGGCGAATAACATACCGGCTAACGCAATCGCATACGGCGACCAGGAAATATTGCGCTCGAAAGCCTGTGAGGTCATTTCAATGCCGCCAAGCCCTTGGGTAAGATTCGGCTCGTAGTACAACGTGGTCACAATCACCAGCGCGGTAATGGTGCAGATCACTACGGTATCGATAAACGGTTCCAGCAACGAGACATAACCCTCGGTAACCGGCTCGTTGGTACGCACCGCCGAGTGCGCAATCGACGCCGAGCCAATGCCGGCTTCGTTGGAGAATACCGCCCGTTGAAAGCCGACAATCATCACTCCGACCGCACCGCCGGCCATGCCGTCTGAGGTGAACGCGCCGTAAAAGATTTGTTTTATCGCGAATGGCAATGCTTCGTAGTTCATGGCGATAATGATCAACGCGCTGACGCAATAGAAAGCCGCCATAAACGGCACGATTTTGCCAGTGACCCGCGCGATGCTTTTGATTCCCCCAATAATCACCGAGGCCACCACCAGTGCCATGACGATACCGAATAACCAGCCCTTGTCGGCGAACCAGCTACCTTCGAGACCGCCGGTAACGTTCACAAATTGGGTATAAGCTTGATTCGATTGGAACATATTACCAATGCCCATGCAGCCAATCACAATCCCCAGCGCATAGAATCGACCCAAAGCCTTGCCCATTGACGGCCAGCCTTTTTCCGTCAAGCTGTGTTGCAGATAGTACATTGGACCGCCGGAAACTGAACCGTCGGCGTTTTCACGGCGGAACTGGGTCGCCAGCGTGCATTCGATGAATTTGGTAGACATGCCCAAAAAGCCGGCGATAATCATCCAGAATGTCGCTCCTGGCCCGCCCAGCGAGATCGCAACGGCCACGCCGCCAATATTGCCGATGCCCACAGTTCCCGACACGGCCGTTGCTAGCGCCTGAAAGTGCGACACTTCGCCCGTGTGGTCGGGGTTGGCGTAATCGCCGCGGGCCAAGCGCAGAGCATGCCTGAAACCCCGCAAATTGATAAAACCCAGATAAAAGGTAAAGAATATCGCGCCAGCCACCAGCCAAATTACGACCAGCGGAAACTGCGCGCCAAACACAGGCACGGTAAAGAAAATAATGCTGGAAATGAATGTTGTGAGCGGCTGAACGGCGCTGTTGATCAATTCGTCGATGCCGTTGGCTTGTTGTGCGAAAGCCGGTGCTATCCAGCAATTTGCGGCAAAAAACGTGATAAGCAACCGACAGTTAATACGGTACATTGTTATTCTGTCCCAGGCGTTAGTGGGTAGGTTTGCCGCAGATTGGCACTGCTAGCTACGTCTGTCAAACCACAGTGTTTGGTAAAGTTAGTGAAAACTGCGTCTTGAGCCGCTGGCTCCCCTATTCGGATTTGCTTGTCATCGCAAGGGCTGACAATATAGGCGGTCCGGCGATTAGCAAAGCATAACATCTAAAAAATCGTATCGCAGACTGAACAGACAGGATTAACGGAATGGCTATTGAAAACGCGCACCTGGAAGATTTCAAAACACCACTGGAAATGTTCTATCACTGGGAAGCGGAGGTGCCTAACAACATTTGGCTACGGCAATCAGCAGGTGGAGCGTGGCAAGACTATAGCTGGGGCGAAGCGGGCGGGCAAAGCCGGAAGTTGGCAACGGCTCTGCAAGCTATGGGTTTGCAAAAAGACGACAAGGTGGGCATATATGCTGCCAATTCGCCACAATGGATTATGGCCGACCTCGCCATCATGATGGCAGGCATGGTGACGGTGCCAATCTATACCACTATGCCGGCCGACAAAGTGAGCTATGTGGCGGACCACAGCGACATGAAGGCGCTGTTTGTAGATAACAGCATCGACATCGAAAAATTAAGAAAGTTGGTACCAGTCGGGATGCCGCTCATTGCCATGCCAGGCGCCGACAGCAAGCGTGCCGACGCAAGCTGGGATGCTATTTTGACCGCGCATGTTCCGGTCGAAGGCGAACCGCTACGTGACCCGCATGACCTCTTTACCATCGTCTACACTTCAGGCACCACCGGTATGCCCAAAGGGGTGATGCACTCCTTTGCCACCTTGCCGCATTCCGCGTTTGCGATACCCCATATAGCAGGCTCGGATAGCAGCGCACGTCTTTTTTCCTACCTACCACTGGCGCACGTCGCCGAACGGGTGCTGATCGAGTTACATTCTCTATACAGCGGGGCCAGCATTGGCTTCAACGAGTCCA
>JBPCXM010000545.1:0-2805 GCA_051008535.1 Pseudomonadales bacterium
CGCTACTTGCTGATGGACTGCGGTCCGTTCGGCGGCGTGCATGGCCACGAAGACAAGCTGAGCATCGAGGTCTGCGCCTATGGCCAGCCATTTCTGATCGACCCCGGCACCTATACCTACAATGGCACCGACCCGTTTCGAAGCCATTTGGTAAGCTCGGGCGCACACAATACAGTATTGGTAGACGGTTTGAGCCAGGTGCGACGTTGGCAGGCGCGACACTGTAAACCGCAGGCGGGTATTCGTGAAGAAGTACACTGGATTAGCGATGACGGCTTTGACTTCATCTCGGCAGACTATGCTGATGGCTACGGCACATACAGTTTTGCTACACCCGAGCACCCGCAAATAGTGCAAAATGTTACTCATAGGCGCAGCGTATTGTTTGTTAAACCTGCGTATTGGTTGATCATAGACGAAATGGAAGCAGATGGCCGGCACGAGTATCAACGTTTATTTCAAGCAGCGGCCGATATCGATATCAACACAACTGAATCCGGCGCCTGCCTGCGTGCGACGGCTTCGGGCGCCACACTGCAATTACTGAATCCCAAATCCGAATAGGTCGAGCTGCAACGTACCACGGGGAGTGAAAACTCGGTCGCGGGCTGGATTTCTAATGGGCTACGCAATCATAAGCAACCGGCAACCCAACTAGCGATGGTGTCTTCGGCCACCGGCAGCGCATCGCTATTGACTCTCCTTTATCCTGCCCCAGGTGGACAAGCGGCGCCGCAAGTAGCGCTGCGGCGAGTATCGCTGACTGTCGGTGCCGGTGTTGCGGTTTGCGTCACCACCTTTGAGCGTGAAGACTGGCTACTGATTTCTAAAGAAGATGGCGAGAAACGACTTGGCGATTTCGTTACCGACGCTCGCATTGCCGGTTTCAGAAAACACGTAAACGGAGAGACAAACACTTTGTTTGAATGCCAGCAACCCTCAAATCGAGCGGATCAATCAGCATGAGTTTTTTGCCATGAAACGCAATGCCAGCAACACCGTTCCCGAGGGATTCGCTACAGGCGGCAGCTTGCGCAAAATAGCAGCGCCGCTAACGTGGACTGCGTGCCGTTGGAGCGCAGCGGCACGCATGTTGCCGGACTTTATTATTATTGGCGCGCAAAAAGGCGGCACCAGCTCGCTGTGCAGTCATCTGTTCGAGCACCCGCAGATACTGACCGCTCGGCGCAAGGAGATTCACTTTTTCGATGCGCCCGAATATGCGCAAGGATTGGGCTGGTATCGTGCGCACTTTCCGCTTGAGCTGAAGCGTACAAGAGCAGGTTCCTCTGCAAGGACGATCACCGGCGAAGCCAGCCCCTACTATCTATTCCACCCGCATGCACACCAACGCGTTTTCGAGGCTGTGCCGCGAGTAAGGCTAATTGTGATGCTGCGTAACCCGGTGGATCGCGCGCTGTCGCATTATAACCACCAGGTGCGCAAGGGCAGGGAGCCACTGGAGTTCGAGCAAGCTGTTCGGGTTGAGCATAAACGCCTGGCCGGAGAGAGGGAGAAGATGCTTGCCGATGATACCTATTATAGCCACAACTACTGGGCCTACTCCTACCTTGCTCGCGGCCGCTACGCCGAGCAGATTGAGACCTGGCGCAGAGTCTTTCCTGCTGAGCAGATGTTAATTATCAATAGCGAGGAATTCTTTCGCGACCCGCGGACCCAATTTAACGAAACTTGTAACTTCCTCGGACTCGATCATTTTGATTTGGGCGCGTACGGTAAGCAGAATGCCGGTCGCTATGATAGTATCCCCGCGCAGTTACGGCACGGCCTCATGATGGAGTTCAAACCGCATAACGAACGCCTCTATGCACTTACCGACCGTGATTTTGGTTGGGGCGATTGAATATTGGAAATAACATTTACCTCATTACCCGTCTTGTTCTTTTCAATCCAATCGGCTGTCTTTCGTTCGAGCCTAACGCTAACACTATGCGATTTGTAAAATTAATACGTACGATTCTTGTTTCGGCGCTGTTCTCACAAGCTGTTGCTGCTCATAGTCCGCACGATGTTATCGAGGCGCTGGCCGCAACCGATCAAGGTCCCGATGGTACGGTATTGTTTGCCATACTTGCCGGTAACCTGCTGACTCGCAGTCAGGACGGGGGAGCCAGTTGGAAGGACATGTCGCATGGCCTGGACAACCGCTACAGCTACACCGGCGTTGCTGCCGCTACGGTAAAACACAGCCAACTAATGGCTTTTGCTGCCACCGATGGTGACGGCGTGTACCGTTCCACGGATGGCGGAGAGCGTTGGGCTATAAGCAACAAGGGCTTGTCGAACTTGCGACTCGCCAATGTTGTGGTCTCAAATGACTTCGCTAACGATCAACATGTTGCTGCTGTTGGTACGCAGGGGGGACTTTTTCTAAGCTCGGACGCCGGTGAAAACTGGCGCTCGATTCTCGATGCCGAGGTCGGTGTGACTGCGCTTTGCTTCTGCCAGCCGGGCGACCCCGATACCCTTCTGGTGGGTGATAGTGACGGCATTATCCGGCTCACTCGCGACGGCGGCGAATTCTGGGAATCGCTGAGTGCGACTCCCGCAGCCGCAGGAGAAATTACCAGTATTGCATCCCTGAATGCTGAAGCCGACCAGCTGTCGGTTCTGATCGGCACAGAAGCGGCGGGCGTTTACCGCAGCGATGATGCGGGTCGCACTTTGGTGCAACAGAGTACGGGTTTAACTGATCTGAATGTGCGCGATATTCTGGTGTTCAACGCATTGAGTGGCCGCAAACGGGTGCTGGCGTCTACCTGGCGCAGTGGCATATTCCTGTCA
>JBPCXM010000546.1:0-5524 GCA_051008535.1 Pseudomonadales bacterium
GTCCAGGGCTTCGTCACGCTCGGTCCGGGCGAGTGCGGTGGGCGTTTTGGGGATCAGGTCGGTCATGGTGCGTATCGTACAGGAAATCGCCATAAACTACTAGCGAGAAGGCATGTTATCACTAGTAGTTAATTGCTAGAGGAGACCTCGCGTTTTTCGATTCATGATGGAGAGTTATGTACCATCCGCGTCTGGTCGATGAGCTTTTCCAGCGCGAATACGGCATTTCTTTGAACGATTCTTCACGCCTGAGCGCGGACGATCAGTCACACAAAATTCGCGGTCCGCGATGAGCAGCCGTCGGTCATGAGCGGATGTAGCAAAATCGAAAAGCGGACATTAATCGGGATAGGGAGGCACCTCACGATGCCCCTCAACGGGTCGCCAGCTCTACCGCCTGCGAGTTACGGGCGTCAAAGTCTCTTAATTCAAAAAATAGAAGCTTAGCCAAACTTCTTCTCATGCATTTGCAACGTTTTTTCAACTTTCTGCAATGCAGTCAATATTCTGTTGGCAATCGATACTGATTGATTTTCGCTGCCCAACATAGTTGCTGAATGCGCAGCACAAAGATTTTCGGCATCGCTCCACTGCTCAGCTATTCGCGTCACCCAAGCTCGAAAGTCCTTAACTGCCCCTGCTCGATTTTCAAGCGTCTTCGGTAACGTCATGTGAAACCTGATTTCAGGTTTTTTTATCTTGCCCAGCAGCCCGGGTAATTGCAGGTACATCAGTGTGTCGTCCGAATGAATCGTCTTTGAAGCCTTGTGATATGCAAGCACGGATGAGAAATGTAGATGCTCGTTGCTGGAGATAAAATCGACACCAGCAGGAACGGAAAATTCGAAATCACCCGCAAACAGGTCAGCACATTGGTCCGATTCGGTGAGTTCTGGTTGCCAAGGCAGATCGGGGAATTTCTCAAGATGCCGCTGCGTCCCATAGAGCTTTGCGTTTGGGTATTGTTTATGAGCCTTTTGTACATGCAAGGTATGAAAAGGGTGCAGATTAATAATGGCTTCGATGTCAGCGCCATTCTTGCTTAGAGCATCGATCTGCTCTTTCACCTCACCTTGCAAAGTATAGGCATCCAACAGCACAAATTTACCGTTCCCGCGCCGCACCATTGAGGCATGCGTGCCAATGTTTAAGATGCCGCCGATTTTGAAGTCTCCGCGGATGTTCCAGAAATCGTCCGAAATTTGCAGTATCTGTTCGCTCATTTAGCTTGCGCCCTTGTTATGGGATGTGTGAGATTGGGGCCAAGAAATAGTACTCCGCCCTGCCTTTTGCGGATCTACATATCGTGGCCGACCAGATGCCTAACATTATGTTAATCAGGCCGCGAAGTGCTTCGCCACCCATGTACCCACTGCCACCAAATGTCCCCGCGCTAATCATCAAACAGTCCCATAAACGCTCATTCCACCGGCTTTGAGCCGATCTCCACAATCTCGAATTCTGTAGTGTCTTTCCAGCGCTCGATCCAATACTCGATCAGGCTGTAGTCGTCGGTCTCCATGAGTTGGAAACATCTGTCGCCATCTTTCTCTAGCCAGCTGTCGATGTAATCTAGCCCCTCGGGGAGCATACGTCCAAAACTGGCGAATCGCTCGTAGACCTTGGCTTTGCGTCCAGGGCGGAAAGTCTCTATCAGCATGTATTTGATCATGGCGAACTCAGGGCGACGTAGGTTCGACGCGTGACACTAACATGTAAGATTCCGATTGGGGTCGACGGCGCCACGTCGCTGCCTTGTGCGTTTATTGACAGATACAAGCTTACTCTTGCCCAAGCAGCCGATCAAATTACCCATTACGGTGGGCAGTGAGCTGGTAGAACCGGCCACGACCGGTCGTACGCGGTGATTGCAAGTAACCTATGTATGGGTCGCATAGCTGCCGTTTGCGCGGCCCGCTTGGCTGGTAACCCGTGCCCCCGAAGCAGATCTGGCTGTACGGCTCTATTCAACCCGCTCTGCCGACCTCTCGCTCACGCTGCCTTTTCGGCAACTATCTCAACTGGAGCGATTAGATTGCGTGTCATGTTCTCGATCATGTTCTTTACCTTCGCCGGTGCTGTGCTACCCATCAGGATGTGAAGGCCCAGGGGAGGGGGGCGGTCGGCACTCGCTGCTTTGGCCTGAAGCTGCGCGAAGAATTCGAGGGCGAAATCACGTCTGTTGCGCTCCGAGACGATCTTAAACCCCGCGGCCTTCAACGCAGACTTGTAGGCCGTCGGTGCGGCAACCGAACTACTTTCAGGCTCCGTCGCCCATGGCACCGGAAACGCGAGGTTGCCGTCACCCACTGTCATTACGTCGTAGATGCCAACTCTGCCGCCGGGTAGTACGACCCGATGGAGTTCTGATGCAAGGGACTCCTTATCGGCGATGTTCATTCCTACATGCATCATATACGCGCGGTCGAACGCCTCGTCAGGAAGCGACAAAGTGGTGGCGTCTCCGACTTCGAGGCTGACCTGGTCGCTCAGTCTGACCCAGGCACAGAGCTCATTACCTGTCTCAACGTACTCCTGTGTTAGGTCGACGCCTGTCACTCGACAGCCGTATCTTTGCGCCGCAAACCGACTACTGCCGCCGAGTCCGCACCCCACATCGAGTACATGATGGCTGGCGCTGATGTCGAGTTGGTCGAGGAAGCCCTCAGTTGCCAGTCGTCCGCCGATATGAAATTCGTCCACTGGTCCGAGGTCGTCGATATGAATGCTGTCGATGGTCTTGCCCAACTTCTGAATACCATCGTGAATGGCGTCCACAATGCTACCGTGGGTGTAGTGGTTTGCTACCAATTTACCGTCCGACATCGTTTCGCTCCTCTAGTTTCGGCACCCGCGCCCATGTCTCGGCCGAACTCTATCGGAATTAAGTGAGGTGACGCAAACGTCACCGTCTGGCTGGTGTTGACTAGCTGCCGCCCTCTCGGCCACGCTGGCAAATCGCCGTTATGTTGGACTCGGCCACCAGAGTCGCGAGTGACGGGGATGTCTGCAAGAGGTCAATTCGCGAGAGAGTTTGACAAAACGGGGGCAACATACCCACCACCGTCAAGAATGACGATGATAATGACGGTGGTGCGATGTTTTATTGGAAAATTTCGTGTGAATCTTGATCTCTTCGGCCAACGTTAGCTTTCGGCAACGGCGAGAAAATTCTTTAACTATCAGTTGGTTAACTAAGCACACATGACCGTGCCATGGCTTGCCCCCGTTTTGTCCTAGTCTCCTGATTGACAGCCGTCCTCTGATGTATATACTGTTGTATATACAACGAGAAACCCCCACCGGGCGACAGTGTGGATTTTGAATGGGACGACGATAAGAATCGGCGCAATCTGGCGAAGCACGGCATCCGTTTCGAAGAAGCGGCGCTCATCTTTGACGGCGTCACGATAACACGCGTCGACGACCGATTCGACTATGGGGAACGACGTGACATCAGTATTGGTGAGATCGATTCACAAATCGTCATTGTAGTGGTGCATACCGATCGAGACGGTGTGGTGCGCATCATCTCAGCCCGGTTTGCCAATCGACAGGAAAGGAAGGTGTATTATGAGTCCCGTGAGAAAGTCGAGAGATGAACTACCTCCGCTCTCGAAAAAACGCCTGAGTGCGTTACAACGCCAGCGCGACGAAGACATCGACTTCAGCGATATACCGGAACTGGATAAATCGTTTTGGGACACGGCGCAGGTGCGTCTGCCCAGTGAAAAAAAGGCGGTCTATATTCGTCTCGATAACGATGTGCTGGATTGGTTGAAAAGCCAAGGTAAAGGCTATCAAACCAGAATCAATGCCATTCTGAGAGCCTATTATGAAGCGCATCAAGACGACAATCGTGACAGTGGGTCCTAATCAAACGTCGTTTCCTTCGATCGGTGGCAGAAGTTCGCTCCCCGTGGGGTCAAAATACTCATACGGCTTCCAGATGGTAAGCGAAATACCCCCGCTTTTTTATGCTCTCACTACTCTACAGATTTTGGTGCTCGCGGAGATTACTCGCGCTTGAACAGTCGTCGCGCACCCTGGGAAAATTTCTGCCAGTTGCTGAACATCTCTCCTTCCGGACAAGCCGCCACGGTATCCCGCCAAGCCCGCTTCAACCCACCCCTTTTGTAGCCCAAAGCGCGGCGGGATTCGGATGGGTTGAAAAAGGCATTGGAGACCAGGACTTCGGAAAAATGCGTCGAGTGCAGCCCCCCCTCCCTGCCTTGTACGGAGTGCAGGGCATCGAGCACCCAACTCAACCGGTTTATCTTATTATCTTCTATAATACGCACGGTGTCGTCATCGCGACCAAGGATTGCACACAGGCTCTGCAGGAAGTCCGTCCATGAGAGATTTTGGTCGCCCACCTGGAAGATGCGGCTCTCATCGATCCGTTCACAGGCCCCGGCAATGGCCTCGGCAACCCGATGCACAGAAACCATATTGCTGCCACCATTAGAGTAGTAGAGTGGCACTCCGGATCGAACATAGTTGACCAGAGGGGCCCACAGCGGAACGGTGCCTGGCATGGAACCAAAAATATAGGGGAGTTCCAGAACTACCAGCGCCATGTCGGTGCCCGCGACGATTGTGGTTAATTCCAGTTGTTGCTTACGGCTATTGATATAAGGGTGATGCTCGGCCAGCTTCATTTCCGGCCATTCCCGATCAAAATGGGTAAAATATGACCCCAGTAATATGAATCGTTGGACGCCAGCCCGCACTGCCGAGGCAGTCAGCCGCACTGAGCTCCTGACGTTGGCTTCGTAAAAGAAATTGGCTGCTGGCGATTGGGGGGCAGTGCGATCATCCGCGCCCGCGGCAAACACAACTGCTTCGAATCCGGATAGTAGCGCCTTCAACTCCCCGTCGTCGAGTTTGCCGATATCCCGCAACAAGATCGACACATCGTCTGAAAAGAGGCCGGCTGGCGGTGCGGGTGGCAATCCCAGTACCGTTACATCATGACCGCGCTCAGACAGCTCGCAGGTAGCGTGATAGCCGAGAAAACCTGTACCGCCGATAACCAGAACGCGCATAGATTGTATCCTTCTTATTCAGATTGAAACTCTCCAACTCCCCCGGGGTACTGGCTCAAATGGTTTACAAAGGGGATAGAAAACGGCGTAACAATTTTGAAAATATAAGGGTGTTCATGGCGAATTCGTTATCATCCCATAAAAACAAGCATTTGAGCAGACTTGTTTATGACCGATGTCTCCCCTGAGACCAAAAAACTTCGTGTGGTCAAAAACTCACGCGGCCTTCAGATAATAATATTGCAAAAGGCCACCTAACCGGGTTTTGTGCGAGTAGAACGGCCGGATTGCTCCGACCGAACCCTCTCAGAACCGGACGTGTGGAACTACCGCATCACGGCTCCCGAGTAAACAGACGTCCCCACGTCATATTCAGTGAACATTAAAGCACCGAAACAGTTTTGAAATTCTCTTTTCGCGGGAAGCGATAGATCTCAAGAATTTGTAAAAACTTCTGCCATGTCATTAGCTTCTTA
>JBPCXM010000547.1:0-7670 GCA_051008535.1 Pseudomonadales bacterium
CGTAAGGTGTTACGTTGCGTCAGAGACTCTCTACACATACTCTCTAGGTGTGCGGGTAAATAGGTCATGCACCAGCGGTGCAAAATGCTCCAGCGGCTGCGTCGCGTAATCCGGGTCAAAAGAGCACTGGTCCCAACGGGCACAGAAGTCCACACAGGCCTGGTAATACGGATGATCCTTGAACCTGTCTCTGGCGTCGCGGTCCCGCTCGTAGTGATGAAACCAATAGTAACCCTGAAACAGGCCATGATGTTCAACAACCCAGTAGTTCTGCTCGCTCACATACGGCCGCAGAAGCGCAGCGGCAACTTGCGAGTGATTGCTCGGCGCGATGCTGTCGCCAATATCGTGCAACAACGCACAAGCGATGGTCTCAGCATCGGCGCCATCGCGCTCGGCTCGTGTGGCAGCCTGCAAACAATGATCGAGGCGGCTGATGCGGTACGGCGAATCTCCATCCATCATTTGCAACCAGGCCAGCACACGATTAGCTTGCTGCGCGGCATTTTCGGCGTCGTGGGCGAAGACCAGATCGTATTCCGCTCTGGTACCGTGGTCCATCGAAGTGAAGGAAACTTTGTCAGTCACTAGTGTCCTGGAATGAATAAACTGTACATATAGGGCCTCCCTATTTGTGCTCGTCAAACTCGCGGAAGGGAACGGGCACAGTTGTCGCGTAACCGCAAATACGGTAGTGCGCTTGTCGTGCCATTCGGCCAGATGATTGCCAGTGTGGATGATAACGTGGTTATGGATACCCTCCAACGTTTGCTGCTTAGCCGCGACTCCGGCGTCGCTTACGTCGTCCTGCAGCGTTGGTCGATGACTCTGGCGCCGATGTTTTTTCCGGTGGCTTCTCAACTACAGAAAATAAGTTGGGGAATGGATCGGAATTGTTGGGAAAAGCCATTGCGTCTACGAAGTACTCCTGAAACTTCGGTTCCACTGCCGTTTCGATCTTTTCTATATCTCGAACGAGGGATTCAATCACTTGCCGCGATTGCAAATTCAACAGCGCAATGCGTGCACCTGTGCCGGCGGCATTGCCCGCGGAAGACACCTGTTCTAGCGCGCAATCAGGAATCAGCCCCAGCACCATCGCGTGCTTGACGTCGATATGACTGCCAAACGCGCCGGCGAGCCGGATGCGTTGCACCGACTGAATACCCATCTTGTCCATCAGCAATTTAACGCCGGCATACAAGGCCCCTTTGGCGAGCTGTATTTGCCGAATATCGTTTTGCGTGACGCTAATATGCGATTCACCCTGGTGCAACACAAACGACCAGGTGCGATCATTTTGCACGACTCTAGCGCTCTGCTGACTGAGCTGGCCATCGATAACACCATCGACACTGACTATACCTGCCAGAAACATCTCCGCCACCACCTCGATAATACCGGAACCGCAAATGCCGGTGATAGCCAGCTCGCCGGCCTGCTGCGCAAAGTCGGGATCATCTGACCAGAGATCACAGCCGATAATCTTAAATCGTGGTTCCAACGTTGTCGGGTCGATGCGGACCCGCTCGATGGCACCAGCCGCAGCACGCTGCCCGCAGCTAATCTGCGCGCCCTCAAAGGCTGGCCCGGTGGGGCTGGAGCACGCCAGCAGGCGCTTCTTATTGCCCAACACAATTTCCGCATTGGTGCCCACGTCCACCAACAATGTCATCTCTTCACGTAGCTGTGGTTCCTCGGACAGAATAACTCCTGCGGTATCCGCTCCCACATGACCAGCGATACACGGCAGCACATAGATTCTGCCGCATGGATGAACAGTCAAGCCAATATCGGCGGCGCGCATGTTCAGGGCAGCGTCGGTGGCGAGTGCGAACGGCGCCTGGCCCAACTCCACCGGATTAATACCCAGCAGTATATGATGCATGATTGGGTTGGCCACCAAGGAGATTTCCAGCACCTGATCGACAGAGGCTGAAATTTCTATACTGACTTCCTCGATCAGTTTGTTTAAAGCCTCACGAATGGCTTGCGTCATTTCCACGGCACCTTGCGGATGCATCATCACGTAAGAGACGCGGCTCATGAGGTCTTCACCAAAGCGTATCTGAGGATTCATCAGGCTGCTACTTGCGACGACTTCTCCACTGCCAAGATCACAAAGATGGGCGGCAACTGTGGTGGAGCCTACGTCTATAGCCACACCAAAAACTTGATCGCGAAACCCCGGCCACAGGGCGATAATACGCGATTGCTTGTATACCGCTGCTGTCACAAACCATTTTCCCTCGCGCAATATCGGCTGCAAGGTGTTTAGCAACGCGATATCGCAGTCCAACCCCGTCAGTTGCCACTCCTGCTCCAGCGCCTCCAACAGCCGTTGCAGATCTCCTTTCGGATCGTGCATATCGGCCTCTGCCACTTGCACGTAGTACAGATGGATACTGGGGTCGAGTTTAATATCCCGGTACTCGGCGTCCTTACGCACAACTTGGCGATGCACCTGGCTATCAGGCGGCACATCAATGACTACATCGCCCAACAACAAAGTGTGGCAACTCAGGCGACGGCCTACTTGCAGTGGTTTCTTGCGCTCGCTGTAGCGCTTCTCGGTTTCGGACCAAGGTGACAAATGGCTACTGTGGGAAACCAACTCGTGTTTGGGGAAAGACCCTTCCGCGCAGGTAATCTGGCAACGGCCACACAAACCGCGCCCGCCGCATACCGAGTCGATATCCACGCCGAGTACACGCGCAGCCTGCAACAACGGCGTCTGCAGAGGAAAGGTCCCGCGCCGACCGGAAGGAGTGAAGACTACCTTTACGTCTTGCTCTGAACCCACAGTCGTTTCAGCTCTCGACTAAATTACGCACGGCGACGGCGACGTGCCCTTCCACCGCGGGCGCCTTGATCCACCCCTTCCGCTACTGGCTCGCGATATGCTTTGATCCAGTTGGCACAGTCCGGATCGTGGCCCATCATGACATCGGCACCACGTACCGCCTGCATCACCTCAGCGTGCAATGGACTGGTAATCGCCGAGGTCATACCAGCACCAATGGCCATAGTAAGAAAGGCGCCGTTGATGCCATTGCGATTGGGCAAACCAAAGCTCACATTGGAGGCACCGCAGGTGGTGTTTACCTTCAACTCCTCACGCAAACGCCGCACGACATGCATGACTTGCAAACCTGCCGTATTAATCGCGCCGATAGGCATGACCAAGGGGTCCACTACAACATCGCTGTAGTGAATACCGTAGTCGGCAGCCCGCTCGACGATTTTTTTCGCTACCTTAAAGCGCTCGTCCGGATCTTCCGAAATGCCAGTCTCATCGTTGGAGATGGCCACTACCGCAGCGCCGTATTTGGCAACCAATGGCAACACCCGCTCCAGCACTTCATCCTCGCCGGTCACCGAATTCACCAGCGCTTTACCTTGGTAAACCGCAAGGCCCGCCTCCAGCGCGTCGACGATGGAGGAGTCTATGGAGAGTGGGGCGTCGGTGATAGCCTGCACTAGCTTGATGGCTTGCGCCAAAATGGCGGGTTCATCCGCCAATGGAATGCCGGCATTGACATCCAGCATCTGCGCGCCAGCCATAACCTGGGCAATCGCGTCCGACTCCACCCGACTGTAATCTCCGGCTTTCATCTCCTCGGCCAAAATCTTGCGCCCGGTGGGATTGATTCGTTCCCCGATCACCACAAAGGGTTGATCAAAGCCAATTTTGACTTCCTTGCTTGCCGAACTCACCACGGTTACGGTCATGTACTTCTCTCCAGTTATTTATGAGTTGACGACTGAACGCTCATCGCTACGACTCGGCTGCCAGGGACTTCTGTCACCCAGTACACCGGTTTTGTCCACTATCTCGGCCACCCGGTGCTCCTGCCGATAGGCCATGATATGCACGCCGTGCACGCCCTTGATCTCGCGTACCTGATTGATCATATCGATGCAAATATTGACTCCTTCCTGCGCCTGGTTCTCAGCACCTTTTAAGCGCTTAATAACCGCATCGGGAATATGAACCCCCGCCACATGCGTGCGAATCCATTCGGCAGACCTGGCCGACGCCAGCGGCCCGACACCGGGAAGAATAAAAATTTTCTCATGCAGACCCAAATCACGAACATGCGCCATATATTGTTTGAACATGTCGATATCGAAGCAATATTGGGTTTGCACAAACTGCGCACCCGCCGCAACTTTCTTAGCCAGTCGTAACGGGCGGAAATCGAAGGGCGGCGCAAAGGGGTTAGCCGCGGCGCCAAGAAACACCTGGGGCGGCGAGGTCAGCTTTCTACCACTGAGGAAATGACCGTCATCGCGCATGCCGCGTAACATCTGCAACGAAGTCATGCAATCCAGATCGAACACCGGCTTTGCCTGCGGGTGATCGCCCAACTGCACACCGTCGCCCGTTAGGCAGAGAATATTCGAGACTCCCATCGCCGAGGCGCCCAGCACATCGCCCTGAATCGCGATGCGATTGCGATCGCGGCATGAGATTTGCATCACCATGGAATAGCCGCGCCGGGTGAGCAGTGAGCACATACCCACGCTGGACATATGGCAATTGGCGCCGGAGCCATCGGTCGCGTTCATGGCGTCAACGTAGCCGTCAAATACGCTGGCGCGCTGGTAAACCTCATGCGGATCGGCGGAATCGGGCGGTGCTATTTCGGTGGTCACTGCAAACGCGCCAGCTCTCAAAACCCGCTCAAGACGCCCCGGAGAAACGTGCCCTGGAAGAATCGGCAGGCTCTCGCCTGCGACTGGCTCATCCTCGAATTGCATCGCGCTTGTTGCGTGCGGCGCGTAGCCAGGCTGAACTGTCTTTTAGCCTGACATCGACAGGCTTTTGTATGACCTGAATAGCCTGTTCACCCTCGCGCAAGCGCCGGCTACCCTCCCATGCGGTTACCCAAACACAAGTCATATCGGGTTGCACTTCGCAGCCACCGTCGGCGCGAACGCCCCCACACGGCCCATTGCGCAAGGTCTTTGGGCAGTTCATGGGGCATACCATACCGGTTGAACCAAGCGTACATTGACCGCAGGAATGCGAGTCGAATAGAAAGCCCTTGGTAACTTTCTCAACCGCCGTAAAGCTGTGATCGAGGCGCTTATAACCGATACGCGTAAACAGGGGATGCAGCGCGACTAGAAGCGCTTCGAATGCCTCATAGAGGACATTCAGCCAGCGGGCGTTGCGAGCAGACCAATGGCGCATGCGGTACACGGTCATACCTTTTCTAAGCCAAAGTTGGCAATCAGCTGAGTCAGATGTTCATCGCTATAGCTCAACTCAATGCGAGCCACTTCCTGTTCCGCTAAATCCTGCAAGTCACCCGCGCTATCTAGCACAGAACTATCCCTGCGCCAGTCGGCTAGGTACTCATCACTGCCGCCTTTGCCGGCGCGCATGGCTGCCCGATCTATCGCCACATGAAAACGCTGGCTCAGCGTTGCTTTACCCTTGCTGCGACCGCGCTTGACAATCAATTGCGCGGGGATGTCGCGCCAATACACAATAATTTTCTGCATTTTCGCTATCACCCAAAGGCAATGACTTGCGCTTTGAGACCCGTTTCCAGATCGCCATAACCGCAGGGCAAATGCTCAAACTCCAGCTGAAGAAAATCCGCGGCTTCACGCGCCGCCTCGATCAGACTGTTCTCCTGACGCTGGGACAAGTAAACCACTCGCCGATAGTTACCAAAGAAATCATCGCGCAACTGGGGGTAAAGATGTAGTTTGAGACCTTTGATAATCAAACGATCGAAATGCTTCGCCAAAAAATCGGTGAGGTAAAATGTGCCCGGCTCCTCATTCGCCAATTGGTTGAATCTCTGCTCCCCCACATAGAACGAATAGCAGTGCGCGCCAGGTAACCGTTCGATGCCCTCTTCTTCCAGCAGGCGATCAATTGCTCCACCAGTCCCGCAATCCGCATAGGCGACGAAGATATTGTTGTACTCATCGCGATAGCGATGAATCATGTCGCGCAGTATTGCGGGAATCTGTTTCGGCGTATTGTGCAGGTCGGCATCAAGACATTGCAGCCGTATGTGATTCCAACCATTCAGGATTTTGAGGTATTGAATCTCATGTGATAACGCGCCGCAGGCAATGACTAATATTGGCGCCGGCTCAACATTTGGCGAGGAATCAAGCACTGGCAGCCGCCCTTCGCTCTGCAACCAGGCGCGTTGCCGTGGTCGCCGCGTCCGCCGCATCACGGCAATAAGCATCGGCACCAACCGCTTCACCAAATTCTTCATTCAATGGCGCGCCACCCACCATGACAATGTATTTATCCCGCAAACCCTGTTCCACCATCGCGTCGATAACGACTTTCATATAGGGCATGGTCGTGGTCAGCAGCGCCGACATGCCGAGAATATCGGGCTTGTGTTTTTCGAGCGCGGTGAAGTATTCCTCGACAGAGTTGTTAATGCCAATATCGGTGACTTCAAACCCAGCGCCTTCTAACATCATCGCGACTAGATTTTTACCGATGTCGTGAATGTCGCCCTTCACGGTGCCTATCACCATGGTGCCTACCGGCTTGGCGCCTGTCTCCGCCAGCAAGGGTCGCAATATCGCCATACCGCCCTTCATCGCATTGGCGGCCAACAAAACTTCGGGCACAAACAGAATGCCGTCGCGAAAATCGATGCCAACGATGGTCATACCCCCGACCAAGGCCTCGGCGAGTACTTTCTCTGCCGACCAGCCGCGAGCTAGCAATATTTGCGTGCCCTCTTCTATATCTTCCTTGAGGCCGTCATAGAGGTCGTCATGCATTTGCTCAACGAGTTCTTCGTCAGACAGTTCCGACAAAATGACTTCTTCTTCATCATCGCCCATGAATTCATTTTGGTTATTCGCGTCATCAGTCATTAGCTGTTTTCCTCAAGCACTTTTAATAGTCTTTATCCGGAAACGACTCCTTGCGCCGGGCAACAAAATCGCACAGGGCCTCATCTATGGCCGGGTCAAGAGGCGGAGCCTCGTATTCATTGAGCATCTCCTTCCACAGGGTGTTAGCACGCTGGGCGCAATCCATTGCGCCATCGGCCTCCCACTGCTCAAAGCTGTTATTGTCCGCCACGGTGGAGCGGTAGAATGCTGTCTCGAAGTTGGTCAGGGTGTGAGCCGAGCCAAGGAAATGTGACCCCGGGCCCACTTCGTGCATCGCATCCATGGCCAATCCGTTTTCAGACATATCCATGCCCTTCAGCAACACGTCAATCATGCTGGCCTGATCGATATCCATAATGAACTTCTCGTATCCCATGGCGAGACCGCCCTCCAGCCAACCGGCCGTGTGCAGCATAAAATTAACCCCAGCCAAGGCCGCGGTTTGCATGGTGTTGGCCGATTCATAAGCCGCTTGGGCGTCGGCTATTTTCGAGCCACACAAACCGCCGCCGCTTCGAAACGGGACGCCAAGTCGGCGCGCCAAGGCCGCAGCGGCATACAACACCATGCTCGGTTCTGCAGTGCCGAACGTGGGAGCGCCAGTCTGCATGGAAACCGCGCTGGCGAAGGTGCCGAAAACCACCGGCGCCCCAGGCCTCACCAATTGAACGAAGGCGAGGCCCGCCAGTGCCTCCGCCAAAATTTGAGTCACCGTGCCGGCGGTAGTAACTGGTGACATGGCGCCAGCCAGAATGAAGGGAGATATAACCGTCGCC
>JBPCXM010000548.1:0-4567 GCA_051008535.1 Pseudomonadales bacterium
ACCAGGTCATCGTGTAACGCTCTGCAATGGGCGGCCATAGCGGGTGACAGCCCCGTACACTGAGAGGTAAGGCAATGACGATTGGTATAGTCGGCCGCAAAAGCGGTATGACTCGCGTATTCACCGATGAGGGTGAATCCATCCCGGTTACAGTGATTGAGGCATCGCCCAATCGCGTCACCCAGGTCAAAAACAAAGAACGTGATGGCTACCATGCGCTGCAGGTCACTGCCGGTGAGTGTCGTGCTTCGCGTGTCAATAAACCCAAGGCTGGGCATTTCGCTAAAGCGGAAGTTGCTGCAGGCCATGGGCTGTGGGAATTCCCCCTGGACGAGGCTAACGAAGAGCTAGGGGTCGGTGCCACGTTGACTGTCGAAGCTTTTGAGGCCGGACAAAAAGTTGACGTAACCGGTCAGTCAAAAGGTAAGGGTTTTCAGGGCGGCATCAAGCGCTGGAACTTTCATGCGCAAGATATGACCCACGGAAATTCATTGTCGCACCGTTCAAACGGATCTATCGGCCAGTGTCAAACACCCGGCCGCGTATGGAAAGGTAAGAAAATGTCAGGTCATATGGGCGCGGCGCGGGTGACAGTGCAAACGCTGGAAGTGGTAAGAGTGGATGCTGAGCGCAACCTGTTACTAGTAAAAGGCGCAGTTCCTGGTGCGCCGGGTGGCGATGTTATTGTTCGTCCTGCCGTCAAAACGGCTAACAAGTAATTCGAGCGGAGATACGCAATGGAATTGGCAATTGCGACGCCCGGTAATGATGCAGCTGGAACGCTTCAGGTTTCAGATGCTACGTTCGCAAAAGAATACAACGAAGATCTGGTTCACCAGGTTGTAGTAGCTTATTTGGCGGGCGCCCGGCAAGGCACTCGTGCACAAAAGAATAGAGCGTCGGTTCGCGGTGGTGGTCGCAAACCCTGGCGTCAAAAAGGTACCGGACGGGCGCGTGCCGGCACCAGCCGCAGTCCGATTTGGCGCAACGGTGGCGTGACCTTCGCGGCTAAGCCGCAGGACCACAGCCAAAAAGTTAATCGCAAGATGTATCGCGCGGCCATGCGTTCTATTTTTTCAGAGTTGGCGCGTAACGACAGATTGGTAGTCGTCGAAGACTTTGGCGTAGAGCAGCCCAAAACCAAATTACTGGCGCAGAAGCTGGCGGAAATGCAGCTCGACAATGTGCTGATTATTGGCGACGAAGTGTCCGAGAATTTGTATTTGTCGGCGCGCAACCTGCACAAAGTATCGGTCAGTGATGTAGCCAGCGTTGATCCGGTGAGTTTAATTGCTTGCGACAAAGTATTGATCACAGTGCCGGCGGTTAAAAAGTTTGAGGAGATGCTGGGATGAATCCAGAACGCGTCTTTACCGTGCTGCACAGGCCGCACGTGTCTGAAAAATCAACGCTACGCACTGAAATGGACAATCAGTATGTTTTTAGAGTGGACGGCACTGCCACGAAAGCTGAAGTGAAAACGGCAGTAGAAAAATTGTTTAAGGTCAAGGTGACCAACGTGCAGACGCTGAATGTAAAAGGCAAGTTGAAACGCAATCGCTATGGCTTCAGCCGCAAGCCGAGCTGGAAAAAAGCCTATGTGTCGTTAGAGCAGGGCCATTCAATTGACTTTACAGTTGCGAGTTAGGGTAACGTAATGGCCATAGTTAAAGCTAAACCCACGTCAGCCGGTCGGCGTTTTGTCGTCAAGGTCGTCAATCCTGATTTACACAAGGGTGAACCGTACAAGCCGCTGCTGGAGAAAAAATCGAAGTCGGGCGGGCGCAACAACAAAGGGCGCATTACGACCAGGCATATTGGCGGCGGACACAAGCAGCACTACCGCGTGATCGATTTTCGACGCAACAAAGATGGCATTGCGGCGCAGGTTGAGCGTCTCGAGTATGACCCCAATCGCAGTGCTTTTATTGCGCTGTTGTTGTACGCCGACGGTGAGCGACGCTACATCATTGCGCCGAAGGGTGTCAGTGCGGGCCAAAAATTGGTGTCCGGCCCGACCGCGCCGATTAAAGTCGGAAATAGCTTGCCGCTGCGCAATATCCCCTTAGGTAGCGTGGTGCATTGTATTGAAATGAAACCAGGCAAAGGTGCGCAAATTGCGCGCAGTGCTGGTACATCGGCACAATTGGTGGCGCGTGAAGGACAATATGCCACATTGCGGCTGCGATCGGGCGAGATGCGCAAGATACTCTCCGAGTGCTGTGCAACGCTAGGCGAAGTATGCAACTCCGAGCATAGCTTGCGTTCGCTGGGTAAAGCTGGCGCTGCTCGCTGGCGCGGTGTGAGGCCCACCGTGCGTGGTGTTGCCATGAATCCTGTCGATCACCCGCATGGTGGTGGTGAAGGTAGAACCTCTGGAGGGCGACATCCGGTATCACCGTGGGGTACACCGACAAAAGGTTTTAAAACGCGCAAGAACAAGCGCACCGACAAGCTGGTCGTTAGACGGCGTGGTAAGAAATAGAACGCTTGACTGCTGAGCAAAGAGGAATCGATTTTGCCAAGATCACTTAAGAAGGGCCCGTTCATAGACTTGCACTTGATGAAGAAAGTCGAAATAGCGGCCGAGAAAAACGACAAGCGACCTATCAAAACATGGTCGCGGCGGTCGATGGTCAGCCCGAGTATGGTGGGCTTAACGATTGCGATTCACAATGGGCGCCAGCACGTGCCGGTGTTTGTCAGTGAAGATATGGTAGGCCACAAGCTGGGTGAGTTCGCCACGACGCGAACCTTCCGCGGCCATGTCGCCGACAAGAAAGCGAAGCGCTAGAGCGAAGAGGTTAGAGAGATGGAAGTGGCGGCCAAATTATCTGGGGCAAATATATCAGCCCAAAAAACGCGGCTGGTTGCCGACCAGATTCGTGGCAAGCCGGTTGAACAGGCGCTCGATATTCTGGCGTTCAGTCCCAAAAAAGCGGCAGCTATCGTTAAGAAGGTTTTGAATTCCGCGATTGCCAACGCCGAGCACAACGAAGGTGCGGACATTGACGAATTGAAGGTAGCGACAATTTACGTAGACGAGGGTACGACGATGGAGCGTATTCGACCGCGAGCCAAAGGGCGCGCCGATCGTATCCTCAAACGTACGTGTCATATTACGATTAAAGTAGCGGATAGCTAACAGCGCTAGGAGCGACCAGATGGGTCAAAAAGTACACCCGACAGGTATTCGGCTAGGCATCACCAAGAAGCATACTTCGGTGTGGTATGCCGAGCAGAAGAATTATGCCAAGCAATTGATTACCGATGTGCGGGTGCGTGAATATCTTGAGAAAAAACTGGATCATGCGTCGGTGAGTCGTATTGAAATAGAGCGTCCGGCACAAACGGCACGAATCACCATACATACTGCGCGCCCCGGCATCGTGATTGGTAAGAAGGGCGAAGACGTAGAGAAATTAAGACACGATTTAACCGAGCGCCTGGGTGTGCCGGTCAACATCAATATTGAAGAAATTCGCAAGCCAGATGTTGACGCCAAACTGGTAGCGCAAAATGTAGGTCAACAGCTAGAGCGGCGTGTCATGTTCCGTCGCGCGATGAAACGAGTCGTGCAAAATGCGATGCGGCAGGGCGCCCTGGGTATCAAAGTGCAAGTTGGTGGTCGCTTGGGTGGTGCAGAGATTGCACGCACGGAATGGTATCGCGAAGGCCGTGTGCCGTTGCATACGCTCAGAGCAGACGTTGACTACGGCACGCATGAAGCCTTAACGACCTACGGCATTATTGGCGTCAAGGTGTGGATCTTCAAAGGCGAAGTGCTGGACATCGAACAGGAAGTGCCGGTAGCGAAAAAAACAGCGACCAGCTAGTTAGTAACGTAAGTAAGGGTAAGTAGCATGCTACAGCCGAAGCGAACCAAATTTCGAAAGCAACATAAAGGCCGTAATCGCGGTCTGGCAAACCGTGGCAGCTCGGTCTCTTTTGGCGAATACGGCTTGAAAGCCCTTGGCCGCGGCAGAATTACCGCACGCCAGATAGAAGCCGCGCGGCGGGCGATGACCCGCCACATTAAGCGTGGCGGCAAAATATGGATTCGGGTGTTCCCTGATAAACCCATTACACAGAAGCCGTTGGAAGTTCGCCAGGGTAAGGGAAAGGGTAACGTTGAATACTGGGTAGCTCAGATTCAACCGGGTCGCGTGTTATACGAAGTAGAAGGTGTGCCCGAAGCGTTGGCAAGAGAGGCGTTTGCCCTGGCGGCGGCGAAGTTGCCTTTGGGTACTGCATTTGTGAAACGATCGGTGATGTGATGAAAGCGAGTGAGTTGCGAGATAAGTCAGTCGAAGAACTCAATGAAGAGTTATTGAAGGTTCGTGAAGAACAGTTTCGCCTGCGTATGCAAGACGCAACCGGGCAATTAGGTCAAACGCACCTGCTGAAGCAAGCGCAAAGAGACGTCGCACGTATTAAAACCGTGCTGACGCAGAAAGCGGGAAGTTAGAATGGTTGAAGTAACGCAAACAGAAAAAATTGACCGTACGGTAACGGGCAGAGTCGTTAGCGACAAGATGGATAAAACGATTACCGTATTGTTTGAGCG
>JBPCXM010000549.1:0-28501 GCA_051008535.1 Pseudomonadales bacterium
GCGACTCGATCACGTTACTGAGCACACTATAGAGGATTACCGCGGCGACGCCGGCTAAAGCCGCCAGAATCAGGTAATGCCTGCGCCGACGTGGCTGCACCGCGCGTAACTCAGCAGCCGGAGCGGGTGGAAAGTGGGCGAGATAGCCCTTGCGCACCACGGTTTCAATATAGGCGTGCTTGTCATCCGGTGTAAGCACCCGCCTGAGGATCGAAATGCAGCGATTGATGGCGTCGTCCGAGACGACTCGGTTATCCCAGACCGCGGCAATCAGTTCATCGCGGCTGATAACCGTATTTTGATGGGCGAGGAAGTGAGCAAGCAGCTTGGCGATCTGGGGCTCCAGCCGAGTGGTGGTTTCGCCGTCGGACAGATCGCTGGTGTTTGCATTAAAGACCCATCGGCCGAATCCCTGTTGCTCCGGATTGTCGGTGTCGCTAATGTTCATCATGTAATCCGATCGGAGTGCGGGAAGGATAGAAGTTCTTCACGGCGCAGTCCATCGATATCTAGCTAGCGTGCAGCCGATATTGTTAGCTTAATTCGTCCAACCTCCCTGGTCGACGACTCTTTGAAGGCCATTTTGTTCGCCATGCAAAGTGATGATGACTTCACCCAGACACTAAGTCCCCCTTGGTTGACCGCTAATGGTTTTTTTCTTCAATCTTAACTTTTTGAAAAATACCATCTTTTCAATAGTCAGCGATACATCAGCTAAGAATCAGGGCTCCATTCGGTAATCAGCCGAGCCTTTCATAACACTCCAATCTCACCTGCCACACAGGCAGCGCATCAGACAACGAGACTGGGGTAATAAAAATGAACAACGCAACTAATTTCATATTTCGTTCAACTGTCGTCGGCTCAGTGGTCATGCTGGCGTTTATTGCCAACATGGAGTTTGCGGCAGAAAAACAAGCGCCGAGTAGTATAGATACCATCCCGCTATTCTCCCAGCAACAAACGGTCAGTGGCTCCCGGTTAGGGCATCGGAACGAGAAGCAAAAATATCAACGAGCCGTCTTTGACCTGGACCGGGAAACTAGTACTCGCGAGGGGTTTGCGGAAGCGCATCAGGCGGTGTTGGCATTCTACGAGGCCAATGAGCAAGCTTATCAGCAAACCGATAAGGACCAGGAACTGGTCGCCATGCTCGTGGTGTCAACACAAAATCGTTATTACGTGACCAAATCAGTGCAAGTGCCTGCCAGTTTTAAGCTGCGCGCCGCGGTGCGGCTGCCAAAGGGCTGGAAGGCCCAGGAAGTCATCCATACCCATCCTCCCACCTTTTACTCACAGGAAGGGTTCAGTGTTGACGATCGCAAAGCAGTCCTAGGTGGCCTGCCGGGTTATTACGTACGCACACCACTGGGTGATGTGCGCTATCTTGACAAGAAGCTGGCAAAAACCACCCGGCATAATGATGGTGCTCACGGCAAATCCATTTGCCTCGATTCGCAAGCCTGTATGACTGCTCACAATCGCAAAGGATAGAGTCAGCAGCAACAGCCTTCTACAGTGAGCTGAACAATCGTGGCTTATTTCCTTCGAGTAGAAAGCGAGTTCATGCCGCCACTTTTCATAGGCTCGAAGTGGCGGCTTGGCGGGGCGGATTGACTGTGGCACGCGATGGTTGCCGCGCGGCAATTGATGCATTGCGTTCTGATGGCAAGCTAAACGGATTTAGCGAGTGATGTACATTACGTCCCTGTAAATCGTCCCTATCGGTATCCTCGGCAATTGCTCTCGAGACATACATTACGTCCCTGAAAATAAAAAACGGAGGCTCGAAGGCCTCCGTTCTTTGAACCGTTGCGGGGCGCAGTGCCCCGGCGGTTGGCTTACTGGATGCTAGACAAGAAGTTGTTAGCAAAAGAGAACGCTGATTGGTTAGTAGCGTTCGAGTTGCCGCCAGTGTTAACAACTTGGCCGCTTCCGATAACAACGTTAGTGTCATCGTCAGTTTGAACGTTAGTGTTCAACTGAGGACCAGTGCTTGATTGAGCAAGACCCAGCAGGTCAGCTTGCTTAGGCTGGTTAACCGGCGAAAGCAGGTTCAAAACAAACGGTGGGATACCGGTGCCGCCAGCAACGCTAGCCATTTCTTTGCTGTCGAGTTCTTTGCTTGCAGTCAGATCTTTGATGTTCAACATGGTTGTATTCCTCATAGTTTCATTAATAAAAAGGGTTAATAATTTATGAACATTGCGTCGTTCATACCAAAGGTACTGCAGTGGCCGTGCCAAGTTTTGCTGAATCGAGGAAATGATTTTTAACACATTGATATTTATAAAGTTAATTTACATTCTTACTCGCGGTGAGATTTTTAAACGTATTACGTCAACAATGTTTAGAGGGGTGCTAACCAACAAACAACAATTATTGTTCGCTCTGAAGCAACAGGTATACCGAAGCCGGGAAACAGTATTTAGAATCCCTTACCTGCAATCAGTCCGCGCGGTCATGTTGATTGAGGTAAGTATGTGGTTATATCGCGAGAATGCTTCTTTATAATGCGTTTCATCTGCCGGTTAGTTTGCGGTACTATTAATGTAGAGTGTTGTGGGTCGAGTAAGGCTAGCATGCGTTTTGTTTGCTAGCGACCAACATATAACAGCTGTTCAAGCGACTAATGCGCTTGTAAAAGCACACGGTGAAAGTACTTACTTTTATAAAACAATAACATACAAAAATTGAAATCAGATATATAGCGGTTGGCATGAAGAATGCTTTATTTCATATGGTAATAGACTATTAACTTTTTTCATTAACCATTGAGACCTAAATCATGGCAACTAAATTGAAGATCAACGATTTGACGGAAGTCAAAAGCCTGGACAGCACCGCGCAAGCGGCGATAACAGGTGGTTCGGCGCGGAACAGTTTGTTCAGCCACCCGATACATGGAGCGTCGTCGTTGCGCCCGCAAATGCTGCAACTGTTTATCGACAGAAGTCAGCACATCACCACGGTTCAGCAAGACAATGACGTCATCTATGCTGCGGAAGGCGCGACAGTCACCAATATTGGCGGCAACTACTCGTCTGCGAGTAATTCCATGACCGATATCAGCGTCAGCATTCACGAAACGATTACTGGTGCGGTAACGAGCAGGATCCAGAGCGCGCTGGACAACGCGTTGTAAGCAGGTCTATCAAGGAAGAAGCTGGTAAATGAAGCCGTCGCGAGCAGCATAGCTCGCGACGGTTTTTTTATGGTCGAAAAGTGCTCCTGCGTTTTCGACACTTCCGCCATCCATGGCCTTCGTACAGGAAGTAGGGTATGTCATTCGCCACATCATTGTGACTCGCTCTTCGGGCAGCCTGTGGCTGGGCAAATCGGCTACCCTGCCGATTTGTCCCGTTAGGCACGACTGCATGGGCGCAGGAGGTAGAGTACTAAAAGTAGGCGCTTTTAGGCGACGTCAGTAGCAGTTGCCGAGGATACCGGTAGGGACGCTTATTGCGCTTTCTCTGTGGCTTTGCTTCGATAGTCTTTCGAGCTAATGCCATGTTTTTTCAGAAGCGTTTGCAGGTGTGAGCGATTCATTTCGATGCGCCGCGCCAGCTCCGCCACTTTACCCCCCACTTCTTGTAAACCGTGCTCGAGAAATTGCTTCTCCGCGCTGTCGCTGGCTTCTTTCTTCATATCGCTCAATGTGCCGCTCGCAACGACGGTGCTACTAGCAGCCTGCTTTTTGCCGACTGTTGCTCCCACAGGCCTCAATTCCCCAGGCAAGTGCTCCAGCCCCGCCGTGTCATCTGCTAAACAAGACAGACGATAGATGATATTGCTCAACTCGCGAATATTACCGGGGTAATCGTATTTCGCCAGAAAATTCTGCAGCGCCGCCGACATCTTGATTGGCGGGCGATTCAAGCGCTCGGCTGCTTCGTCCAGGAAATATTCGTACAGCAACGGGATCTCATCCTTGCGTTCGCGCAGTGGCGGCACGGTGACATGAATCACGTCAAGTCGGTAAAACAGATCTTCCCTGAACGTTCCTTCCTGGCTGAGTTGACGCAAGTTCCTATTGGTTGCCGCAACGACCCGCGCATCCACTTCGATTAAGTCATCGGAGCCGACGCGTTGGATCTCATTCGATTGCAACACTCTTAGCAGCTTTACCTGACTCTGTAAGGGCAATTCGCCAATTTCGTCGAGAAAAATTGTGCCACCGTTGGCACTTTCAAATTTACCTTTGCGATCACCGGTTGCCCCAGTAAACGCGCCTTTTTTGTGGCCAAATAGCTCTGATTCCAACAAATTGTCTGGAATCGCGCCGCAGTTGACTGACACATAGACCTTATCTGACCGGCTGCCGTTGGCATGGATTACTTTGGCCATCAGCTCCTTGCCGGTACCGCTTTCACCATCGATTAAAACCGGCAAATCGGTGGGAGCGGCCTTTTCGGCAATCTCCAGCGCCTCAAGTAGTTTCGGGTTCTCGCCGAACACCCCGTCGAACACGAAACTTCGTTCCACTAGGGCTTGGCGCCGCTCGGCTTCGGACTTGCTCTTAGCCGAGACCGTTGTGGACGACGCCTTAACGAAACGTTCCTTGTGCGACAATTGCATAACTTCATCGCGCAAGGTGTTGCATTGATTGAGCAGTTTTTGAATCTCGGGGCGCTCCAGTTTCGGCGCCCAGCGCAGGGTGGAGCGCAGGATCTCTACCTTTTCTAATACGCCAGCATAAGAAATTGACGAAGATTTTTTTTTAACGTTATAGAGTTTCATTGTTTTACTCAGGATTCGACATTTGTTTTTGTACTAGCTGATAATACATTCCTTTGCGCTCTACCAGTTCCTCATGTTTGCCTTGTTCGACAATCGCGCCATTGTACAAAACCAGAATTTTGTCGGCACTCATGATGGTGCTGAGCCGGTGGGCAATGACGACGGCTGTTCGGCCTTGCAAAATTTGCTGCATGTTCTCCAGAATATTGCCTTCTGACTGCGAGTCCAGGGCGGATGTGGCCTCATCAAGAATCAGCAAACGCGGATCGTGGTATAGCGCGCGGGCGATACACACGCGTTGTATTTGGCCGCCGGACAAACCCATGCCACGCTCGCCGACCACTTGTTCGTAGCCTAGCGGCATCGCGTTAATGAAATCATGTGCGTCCGACATCTTCGCCACTTCGACGATACGGCGACGGTCGGGATTGTCATCGCCGGCGGCGATGTTTTCCGCCACCGTACCGGAAAACAACAAATTTGATTGCATCACATAGCCGACTTGGCCACGGTAATACTCCTTATCGACCACGCTAAGATCATAGCCATCGACGGTGATTCTGCCTTCCGTTGGCGGATAGAAACCGACCAACATTTTGGCCAGCGTTGTTTTTCCCGAGCCACTCTGGCCGACGATGGCAACCAGATCACCGGACTCGATGTTGAAACTAATGTTTTCCAGTACGTAGGCCGTTTCGTTGCCACCGTAGCGGAAATACACGTCTTCGAAGCCGATATCGCCTCGCAGATCGGGTAGCATGACACGCGATGCAATGTCTTCCGGCTTCTGTTCGGGTTCCATATCCAACACATCACCGAGGCGTTCCATGGCAACACCGGCGGCATGCACTTGATTCCATAGCCCAACCAGACCCATCAGTGGTGACAGCACGCTGCCCATCAAAGCGTTAAAGGCAATTAATTGGCCGATGGTCAGCTCTTGCGCCAGCACCATGTTAGCGCCGGTCCATAGGATAACGATGGTTGTGGCCGAATTGAGTATTTGGCTGCCCAGGCCTACGAAGATACCGAATTTTTGTGCATTGTACTGCACGCCTAGGGCATCGGCGTATTTTCGTTCCCATTTCAATCGCATGGCCCGTTCGATGCCCATGCCCTTGAGCGTTTCAACGCCGCTGAGTGTTTCCATCAGAACGGCTTCCGCTTCAGTGGAGGCGGCGAATGTTTCGCGTGCGTAGTATTTGATTCTAGGTGTCACCGCAACGGTCAGAATAATAATCGGGATGACGAAGCCAATCAGCAACAAGGTCAGTTTGACGTTATACATAAATAAAATGGTGAAATAGATGAACACCATCAGCAGGTTCAACACCGTGCTTATCGTCGATTCGGTGAGGAAGGCCCGGATGGTCATATTCTCCTGAAAGCGGGCAAAAATATCACCGGTCTTGCGCTTGATGAAAAACGAAAGCGGTAAGGACATCGCGTGTTTAAAGAAATGCGACATCATGGTGAAGTCCATGTTGCGCACCATGTAGGTCGATAAAAACGCGCGCAGCACCGAGGTCAGTTGGGTAAAGAGATTGATAATAATCAAGCCGATAATCATCAGATTTAGCAGGGAGACATTCTGGTGAACTATGACCCGGTCGAGAATATTCTGCATGATGATCGGCGGCGCGACACCGAGTAGCTGAATCGCAAAGGTGCCGAGAAACAAATAGCCGAGGATTTTCTTATACGGCTTCATATAGCCGACGAAACGCACCCAGGGTGAGCGTGTCGCCGCAATCTGCACCATGTCTGAACCGGGATTAAACAACAAACAGGTGCCGCCCCAGCCACGCTCAAATTCTTCCACTGTCATTTTCTTGAAACCGGGCCCGGGGTCGGCCACCCAGACATGGTCCTTCGACAATCCATAAACGATGATGTAGTGGTAACCCTCCCAGTGGGCAATGAACGGCATTTCGAAACCGAGCAGCGAGTCATACGTGCACTGCACACCACGGGTGGTAAACCCCAGTGACTCGCCCACCCTAGCCAGGCTGTCAAGGGTCGCTCCCTGGGTGGTGACATTGGCCATTTCGCGCAGTTTGCCCAGGGTAATCGGTATGCCGTAGTTTTTACAGATCATGGCGAGACAGGCAGCGCCGCAGTCCATCTCCTCGGCTTGCTCGATCAATGGAAAGCGCTTGATTATGCGCTCGCCGCGCTCGGGTTTGGAGCGCAGATCCAGCAGTAGAGATTTGCGTCGGCGTTCCGCGAGTTTTTTTTGTCTTGCTAGTTCGCGATCAACAAAATGAATGCGATCTTCCAGCACTTCACGCAGTTTTGGATTGCGTTCCAAAATGAAATAAACAGTTTGTTCCGGAATAACCAGTAACACCACATCGCTGATAGCAATCGCGGAGACGGTTTGTTCCTGTCGAAGTAGGCACGCCTTTTCGCCAAACACCTCACCTTGTTGCAAGGTGGCGAGTGGGTACTCCACCCCCTCGTCGGTGCGCGCGATTTTTACTTCACCTTGACGCACCACATACAACCTGCGGTCTTCGCTGGTATCTTGTTCCAGGATAGTTTGGCCCGCCGCAATTCGTTTGGCACCGACGCTACGGACTACATCTTCTATTTCGTTTTTTTCCACCTTGCCGCGCAGATCAAACAGGCGGGTGACAATGCCGCCGGCGGAATTGATGGCGACGTAGCTGGCAACGAAGGTCCTGGCTTGCTCGTTAGCCGCAAGCACAGGCGCGAACGCTGCACGTGGAATGGTGAGTAGCTCGGTTTTGCCGGAGGCGCGCACCGAAGCTTCGTGGCGGTAATCTCTCATCACAGCGATTTCTGCAAAGACTTCGCCGGCCTTGCGCACCCCCATACTGATTTCCTTGCCGTGCTCTTCAGTAAAGAGTCGCACCGCGCCAGACTTAATCACATACAAGCAGTCGCCTTTGTTGCCCACGCTGACAACCGTATCGCCGAACCCGAAAAACGTTGACTCGCACTGTGCAGCTAGTTGTTCGAGCGCCGCGGAATCAAACGCTGATAGCATCTCAACAGTGCCAAGAAATTCGGCCAGAGATTCTTCGCTCAAAGGTGTCTCCTTATTTTTTGTACCGCCTTGGGGGAAGAGGCAAATGCGGGACCGTGGAAACTCTAATCAATGTCATTCCCACGCGAGGATATGTGTCCTTGCCCGGAAACTGCCATTGCCGGGCGGACACTAACTACAACATTTCGATTCGGTGTTCGCGCGCCCTGCCGGCCAGCCAGTCATCGCGTAGCGAGCGGCGTATCTCTGACGCAGTATCCTCGTCGAGTTGTGCAGGGTTCTTTTCGTCGACCCGAAAGATTTCGTAATGCGAGCCATCACCCGATGGAAAAGGACCGAGCAAATCACCGGCTTCGGCGTTAAAGACTTTTGCCTCCACTTCGCCATGCAGCGAGCCACGCGTTACCTTGCCAATATAACCGCCGGATTCGGCCGTATCTGCTACTGAGTGCTCACGTGCCATGTCGGTAAAACTTTCGGGGTCGTCACTGAGGACGGAAAACATTTCCTTGGCACCACCTTCGGAGTCCATGAGGATATGGCTGATATTAATGCTGTCGAATCTGGGGGAATTAAGTTGAAAGTACTCTTCAACAGCAGGGTCGGTGCCGACTTGTGCCAGCATCTTTTCTTGATACAGCATATCGCTAATAAACGCCTCAAAGTCTTCCAGCGTTACACCCAGTGTGGTGAAGTAATCGTTGGTATCTTTGGCGCGCTGCAATCCGTGTGCCCGGCGGAACTGATCGGCCCGCTCCTGTAGCTCGTCGTCGCTCAAAGCAATGCCTTGCTTTTTTGCCGCATGCACGGCGAGCTTGTCTTTTAGAACATCTTCCATCAAGCTGTCGAAGCGCCCGTTGAGCTTGAGTAAGGTGATTAGGTTTTCGGTAGTAAATACCTCATTATCAATCTTAACTATGCCTGACATTTCTGACTCCCTAAGTAATGATAAGAACGATCAACCCTGCATCTTGCGGAACGGGTCCAGTGCAAGATCGATCAACCGTCGTTTACGTACCACAATCTCCGCTGTCGCTTCCATCCCGTAACGCAGTGGATAACGTTCTTCGTCAACCTGAAAATAATCCCGCTCAAGTGTAACGCGGCCCTTATAAACAGGTGCATTCATCTTATCGGATAACTGAGTTGATGGCGAGACGTATTCCAGCGTGCCTTCGATGAAACCGTAGCGTTGATAGGCGAAGGCGTTGAATTTTATCCTGACTTCCTGCCCCACGCGCAGAAATGCGCGATCGCGTTCCAAAATTTCGACCTTGAGCAGTGGTCGTGCGTCTTCGGCGGCGATGCCGCCCAGTGGCGTGTTGGCCTGGATCTTGTCACCCGGTTGGGTAAATGCGACTTCGGTGATCACGCCGGTATCGGGCGCGAGAATGCGCAGGAAGTTGTCTTCATCGATGTTGTCGAAACTGATGCGTGATGCGGCCTCGGCCTCCAGCTCAGCGCTGCGCAGCTCTACTCGAACCTTGTTTGCCTCGTATTGCAGCTTATCCAACAGGTTATCGTGCTCAATCTGCAGTTCGGTCAGCTTCTGGTCGCTGCCTTCCAGGTCGGCCTTGGCCTGCTCATACTCGCTGCTCAATTGAGAATCCATCTCGGACAACCGGGCTTTGGCAAGCTCGTAGTTAGCCTTGGCGACGACGAACTCACTGCGCTTTTCCTCTACCTGATTGCGGGATATGCCGCCGCCGCCTTCCATACTGTTTAGCCGCTGAAATTTGGCCAACTCACGTTCTGCATCGGTTCGTGCGCGATCGGCTTTTGTCATATTGCCACGCGCTTCCTCCAGCTTCGCTTTCTGAGCAGCCGCCAGTTTGCTCATGCCATCCGCAACGCGTTTCTGGTGCTGTGTTTCAGCAATTTTAATCTGTCGTTCAAGGGCTGCGATTTGCCGCTCCATCAGCCTCTCGCGTGCCGGGAAACGTTGTAATTCACGTTTGGCGCTAGATAGTTGCAGATCGGCTTCCAGCGAGCTATTGGCTGCCCGAATGGCGCCGCGGGCGTTCAGACGCGCCAGTACATCATTTTTCGCGACCGGTTGACCTTCGGTGATATAGATGTCAATCAACTCGCCTTCGATGGGGGCATAAAAACGGCGTACTTCCGAGTCTGGGCTCAGGTTGCCAGACGCCGTTACAATCACATCGGCACGGCCGAAAAACGACCACACCACGGCGGCCATGAGCAATCCCACGAGCAGCAGGATGGTTGCCTGGGCCATATAGGGCGGTTCGGAGGTGAGTATGGCAATGCCTTCGGCGCTGTGGTCTTCCAGCGCCGCCGTCAGGCTTTTGAGTTTCTGATCTTCCTCGCTCATTTAGCTGTCCTCACTAACAAACTGTCGCAAAAGGCGGCGCTATCTCACATCAGCCCATCATTATTTGGCCTTAGCGCCGCCGCGCCCGGCCAGTAAGTCAAGTTTGGCATTCAACAGGGCAGGGCTCAATACCATGCTCAATTGTCCGAGCGAACGCCGCTGCAATTCAGCCTCGGCCAAAATTTTCTGATACATTTCGCGCCGCTCGGGCGACGACCCCTGCTTTAGCAAGGCGTGGATGTCATTGCCACGCTTGGCGTTATCATACGCCTCAGATAACAATTTGGCTTGTCGCTTAAACATCGGCGACACATAGTCTTCCAGTCTTTGCAATCCGAGAATACCACCGCCGTTCTGGTAGGCCTGCCAGCGCTGGGTGGCGACGTTCCAGGCGGTGTCGGCTTGCTGCGATGCCTGGCCGCTGTAGCGTTTGAAGTCCTGGTCGATGGCTGCAATGAAATAACTATCTTCCTGCGGGTCGAGCTGACCGTAGAACTCGAGTAAACGCTGCGCATAGTCAGTTTTTCCGCGCTCTTGTTGCAAGACCCGATAATCGTTAATTAGCTGCCTTTTATGCTTTATTTGCCGCACCGCCATTTCTCCGCCGGTCTTATTGGCTAGTTGTTCCAGCGCCGCAATTGCCTGCTCCAGTTTTCCAGCGCGCCAGGTCTCTGAGGCTCTTTCATACTGCGTAGCCACTTCTTTAGATGGCAGTACATTGGCTTCCAACTGGGCGACTTTTTCCTTAAACGGCGGCGTGGAGAAATTTGTTCTGGCTATGGCGGTTTTGGCGCCGCGCAAATCGTTGCTGCCAAGTGTGTCTTGCAACGCCAGGTAATTCTTGAGGTCGACCTGCACCTTTCCAATTCCACTGATTCGTGGGTATTGCTTTTCGAACGCACTTAGAGACGCCTCGAGTTCGGCGGCGCGATCGCTATCCAGCTTGGTTTGAATTGTTGCCTTCAAATTCTCGATAGCGGCCAAGTACACTGACTTCTCACTGCGCAGTGTGCGTTGATAACTGAAGGATAAAGCGTTGATGTCTTTGAACTCGGGGGCGTAGTCCAGCACCTGATACATATGGCGCCGGTTTGCTTCTGCTTCGGCATCCCACCATCGCAGCAAGGCTGCCATGGGTTGTTCGTGTTCAAAAATGCGGATTGGCGCGTTGCTACCACCGCGCTCGGCCATAAAGCGATGTAAATGGGTTATCCACGTTAACAAATCGAGCAATGTCTTGCCGTTCGCATTGGCCGTGGTCAGCGTGGCGGCTTGTTTCAGCGTAGCGTCTGCCTTTGCGAATTGCCCCTGTTCAAGACCGGCCACCCAGGGCACTACAGTATGCTTCATTAATGCTTCTGTCGCCAATGCGCGCACTTCTTTTGCGTCAGGGTGGTCGGCCAGGTATTCATTGGCCAACTCAGCACTGTTAAAATAATCCTGCTTGGCGAGTAAGCTGCGAATCTCTCGCTCTGTGGCATTGGCTAAATAGAGAACGGTAACGACAACAAACGTTACTGCGATGCCGCCTAGCACTCCCCAAATCCAACGTCGATCGCCGCTTTCCGATTCACTGAACGCCGCTCGCAGTTCGTGCGCAAAAACTCTTATCTTTTGCAACAAATTTGGACGCTCGACAGTGGCTTTTGCGGCGACTGCTGCTTCAGGTTGCTCCTCGACGGCTTCTTCCGCTACGACTTCCTCTTCGTCTTCTTCCTGCACGCAAAAAATATCGAGAAACGAGTTGGCGGAAGAAACGAAAATAGTGTGCTCACCCGCATCGGCCTCAGCCGCTGGTTCCGCCACCGGCTGACTACCGGTAGGCTCGAGCTCTGGTTCTTTTGCCACAATTTCGTTGGCTTGCAGCGTTGCCGTATACACCAAGTAATTTTCACCGAATGAGATGGAATCGCCGCTTAGAATCGGTTTCGCATGTTCGTCCAACCGCTCTGTGTTGATGTAGGTGCCGTTGGTACTGCCCAAATCCTCGATAAAGGGTTTGTCGCCTTTCAGAAAGATATGCGCGTGGCGGCGTGACAGGAAGTTGATTTGTTTCCCAGAAATGGCCGCGCTGCGCACAAAGGCAGGGTCGGATTTGCTGATCAAAAACGGGAAATGGGTAATGCTAATCGGTTCGAGCTGCGAGTGCTCGTCCAGCGGCATCAGAGTCAGGCGAACCGGCGCAGCCATTGAAGGGTTGGTAAGTTCGGGCTGGCCGACAATGTCAATTTCATACTCAAGCTTGCCGCCAAAGGTGATTTTGTCGCGGCGACGCAAGCGCACGGGTTTTAGTTCTACCTGCGCACCGTTTAGGCGGGTGCCGTTGCGGCTGCCGACATCGGCTAAATAAACAGCACCAGCTTCGACAAAAATGCGCGCATGACGGCGTGACAAGGTGCCAATAGCCGCCGGAGTATAAGATGCAAATGGCTCCTCGTTGCGGCCGATAGGAAATAGCGGTTCTTCTATGCAAATATCACCCAGTTGCGGGTGCGATAGCGGTTTAAGTATGACTTGCATCTATTATTTGCTTAGTTCCGGCGGCGCGTGTCGCGTTATTATATGCGCTGAATTAAATTACTTACACAAGCATAAAGCTGGCGCTCAGGCCGGCATTGATGTTGCTGATAACCAGTGCAGCGGGCTGTGAATTATAAGCCAGCTTGCTCCACGACTTCGTGGGGCCAACCACCACCGAGTGCCTTGTAGAGCGCAACGGTATCAGTCAGGATCTGTTGGTGATTTTGCAGTAGCGCTAGTTCTGCGGCCAGTAAGGAGCGCTCCGACTCAAAAACCTCCAGTTGCGTCACCATGCCTTCTTCCAGCTGAGCTCGAACCTGTTTGGACACGATGCGCAGCTTATCACGTCGCGCCAATAGCTGCTGCTGCTGCAGTTTACGGGTGGAAAGGTTTACCAGCGAGTTTTCGACTTCTTCGAAGGCGCGAACAACGGTCGCTCGGTATTGCTCTTCGACAACCTTGGTCTGTGCCTTGCTGACTTTGATCCGGGCTTTCACGTTTGGATCAAAAATCGGCAAGCTTATGGTGGGCGCCAGGCCGAAGGTCCAGGTTTTCAGGAGATCGCTTAGCTCCAGGCTGCTACCGCCGGTATTCGCGGTAAGTCCAATCGATGGCAGGCGTGCGAGGCGGGCCTGTCCAACCAGTTCGTGGGCCTGCAATACTCGATACTCGGCGGCGATAATATCGGGTCGGCGCGCCAATAAATCCGCGGGTAAGCCAGCGGGTACGTTGACGATTTGCACCGTGTCGCTCAGCGTTTGCGTAGGTACTTGCATATCACCTGCCGGCACACCAAGCAGTGTGGCCAGTGCATTTTCGGTGAGCTTGCGTAGCCGTCGTAACTCAAGCAAGTCGTTGTGCAGCTGGTTCACTTCAGCTTGCTGCTGCAACACACGGGTTTTGGGGGCAATGCCTTCTTTTTGCCATGCTTGATAGATTGTTAGTATCTGTTCGTTCTCGCCTAGCGATCGTTGTTGCCGGTCGAGCTGCTCGTCAAACTGTCGGATCTGGAAATAGGCGCTGGCTACATTTGAAGCAAGTTCCAAATAGCCAGCGCGCCAATCCGCCTCACTGGCCTTGTATTCGGCTTTTTGCGCCTCTACGCCTTTCTTCGCCTTACCCCACACATCCAGCTCCCAGCTCAGTGCTTGGGATTGGCTATAAATTTGGGTCGATTCGCCGCCCTCGGTTTTTTGAAATCTTGCGCCCAGCGCAGCATCAATAGTAGGCAGCCTGGCCGCATTGGCCTGACTGATCGTTGCCTCGGCGACGCCGATGCGTGCAGCCAATACACGCATATCGAGATTGTTAGCCGTCGCTTTTTCGATGAGTTGATCCAGGTAAGGATCTCCAAAATTTTTCCACCAATCGGCGCGGATGGTTGCTTTTGCGGAATTCGCGTTTTCGGAGCCCTGCCAGCTGGATTTGCTAGGAGCGTCTGGTCGCTCATAGTCCGGTCCTGCCAAATTAGAACAGGCGCTGACAATGACTAGCGATACAGCCAGCAGAATCCCCTTGCGGGCCAGGCGGCTTAGTGCTGTCATTTTTGGTGTTACCGCTGAACTGTTATACATAAAAAATTACTCTATCACTATACCCAAGTCAACTCGTCACCATTCCGTGAGCCACATCAATGCACTAAGACTCGCCGCTAAAATTCGTATCTAATACTGACTTCCAGCGATTTACTCGATGCGCCGACCTTATAACTCCAAGCCGCGTATCGCCCGTCGCCCGTGGCGGTCAACATACTTTTAACCTGTGCGGTGATGCTTGACCGGTTTGGATTGCTCGCCCGCCAGGCCGCTAATATTTGACGCAGTCTTTTGACGCTGGCGTGTAAGCCATCGACTGATGTGTAGTCGTCCGCGCTCGGCGGCACCCAAGAAGCATCTTCAATGGTGGTTTTCCAACCAATATGTACCTGCTTGATCGCATAGGGTTGCTCAAAATTAGGCATGCGCAAGTCGGATGTAGGTTCGTTGGCAACGGCAGCGGGACTCGCGATAAACAACCAGCCAAGCAAGCTGGTGATGCAAAAAGCTTTCAGGATAAAAACGTATATGGCTTTTACATTTGGACTGGCGTGATTGGAACAGCCAGGCAAAGGCGAAGCGAACACGTTAGGCGTTGTCGCTACAGTCTTTCCTTTATCAAGCTTCATTGTCACAATCATTTACCATTGGTTAGTTTTCGGGCTAGCCGTTTTGCTAGTCTTTCAGGTAAGCCACACACCCAGCACGATACCAGTAGTGTCATAGCTACCACTTGAGACATTGCACGGCTTGTGCCAGGTTTCAGTCCAAGCTGAAAAAATTATATAACTCAATGAAAATAAAAGAGAAAAATCTACTTGATGGTAGTAATGTAGCTATTGATGGAAGTTAATAGTTGTATATTTACCAACAGTTGGATGCGACCGTTGAATATTTGCTGGTTGCTGACAAGAGGTCGACAAGCAAATATGGTGGGCGTCGGGAGGAATGGGGTTGAACAGTATGAGGGACCCGGACGGGTCCCTATAGGAAATGCCGCGTTGCTTAACGCCTGCCTAGCGGTTTACCGCGTGCGCGATCCAGCAACGACATTTTGGTGTTCTGCTGCTGTTTTTGTAAAAGTAGGCCTGCGGTTACGCGTGCACTGCTGGCACCGCCATAAACGGCGGCCATGGCTTCGCGATCCATCTCGATGCTATCGGGTAAGTCCTTAATTGAAATCTTGCTCATCAGCTAGTCTCCTTAAGCTATGTTTAACGTCGTCTCTGGTATCTTATTTGGAGCATTTTATTGCTTGTTAGTATAGTGCAGTAGTCAATGCAACGGAAGCCGCTGTGCGCTACTCGATACTTGACCTAGGAAAACAGTCCGCTGCGCCACATGTAAAGCACGACAGCGGCGGTTGCCGCGACGGCAAATAGCAACAGGCCAGGCAGCCAGGGTGACGAGTCTTTTTTCGGTTTTGCCCGTTTGGACTTACCGTTTTTAGACGATTTTGGCGGTGCAGCTTGTTGGTCTTCGCTTTTCGATTCTTCAAATAGTACCGACACCAGACGTTCTCCCGACGCCACTTTGGTTTCGCTTTCGTATAGAAATTCCAGCCTCCCCAGTTTAAGCTTGTCGCCGTTTTGCAGGATTGCGTCGTCTACTCGTTGGTCATTGACCAATACACCATTACTGGAATTCAAATCAGTGATGACCCATTGCTCGTTGTTGAACGCGAGTTGCGCGTGCTGTTTGGAGACGCTGCTGTCAGACAATACGATATCGTTATCTTGACCGCGCCCGATCTGGCAATAAAGGCCAACTAGCTTAATTCGCGGTTCCTGTAGAAAGTTCGTCTGCTCAATCAGGCTCGCAGGTACCTGTGGCGTGGCGATAAGTTCGGTCGCGTGGTCCTGCATGGTCATTACTAGCGTCGCATTTGGATCCTGCGGCGCGCCGATCACGGTGTTGTCTTCAACCTGCGCACGCATGACTGTGTTTTCGCTCTCTTCTACATTTTCCAGCAGCGGCACATTGCTAGGACCGACGATAATAAAGGTTTGCTTGTCGAAACGGAGTTCATCACCCGGGCCGGCAGTGGCATCTTCTATTTTGACGCCGTTAAGGAAGGTGCCATTGGACGACCCCAAATCAACGATACGCAGCTGGCCATTTTCTATGCTGATTTCGGCATGACGACGTGATAGCAGGTCGGAATCGATAGTTAAGTCACATTCCGAACTTCGGCCTATAACGGTTTTGGGCTGGAGTACGTAAAACTGACTGGCCAACAAATCAGATTCAGCGCGCAGCGCCCAGTCATCCGGGCGGCATTTGTTCGGGTCGTTGACTTCCAGTTCAACGTTGCCAAGACGTATGACATCCCAAGCTTGTAGCTCAGAACGATTGCTGATGCGTTGCTCATTGATGAAAGTGCCGTTAGCACTCAGCAGATCGACGATGTACAGGCGATCAGCCTCAAGCGCAATTTCAGCATGAAAGTCGGACACAGAAACATCGTCGACTACCATGACGTTGCTTTCGTCGCGGCCCAGAGTGACGGCTGCTGAAGATAGTTTTACGGAACGATGTGGTTGATTGCGGAACTGCAGCTTGAGCATGGTTTGTTGTTAATTCCTTATAGTTCTATCCAGCATTACGCTTTTGCCCGGTACGATTAACAGGCAGTATAAAACTATCGCTCATTACACGGCTAGCCCTGCGCTCAGGTGATACCGCTGAGAAAGTTGACTTATTAGGCGATAAAACAGTTTTGGCTTTTTGGAGATTGCGTTAGAGTGTTAGGCGAAGGAGTACGAACGGATGAGATGGAATAATAAATGGGCAAGAGCGACGAGCTCGCACAGATATTAGCGCAGCACCGCCGCTGGTTGGCGTCGGCCAAGCAAAACGGTAAGCGTGCGGATCTATCCGGTGCGAATCTGAATGGCATCAATTTTTCTGGCGCTGATCTTAGTGGCGCGCTGATGCAAGGCGCTTCGCTGAAAAAAGCGAATCTAAGCGAAGTGCAGTTAATCCACGCGGACTTACGTGATGCCAACTTGCAGGAGGCCAATCTTGCGCGCGCTAATCTACTGTTAGCCGACTTTACCGGAGCCGATCTTAGAAAGGCCGATTTGTCGTCGGTTACCTCAAGCTCGGATAAGGTACTAGGCGAAATGCGCCGTGGGCCGCGCTTTAAAGACGCTGACCTACAGCATGCGAACTTGAGCCAGGCTTATTGCTATCTCTCAGATTTTTCAGGCGCCAATTTGTCGAATGCCGTGCTGTCGGGCGCGACACTCGAGCGGGCGAACCTGTCGCACAACGATTTATCGGGCATTGACCTGGTGGACGCCAATTTGTTGAATGCTAGTCTGCACGGTAGCGATCTCAGCAATGCTGATTTAAGCGACGCTGACCTTGGGCATGCCGATCTACAATCCGCCAAGCTGAGCGATGCTGATGTTTCCGGGGCGAGTTTGCGCTCCGCCAATTTGGCTGACGCACAGGTAGAAAGAATTTGTTACGACCGAGGAACGTTGTTTCGTGGAATCCGTGTTTCGAGTTGTTACGGCAGTAGTCGTTTTCGCCGCTTCGCGCAGGATCAGGACTTTATCGAAGAGTTTAAAGAAAGCCATGTGTATGCCTATTACCTGTGGCTGGGTCTTACCGACTGTGGGCGGTCGATGTTACGCGCCGTATGGTGGTCGATCGGTTTGGTATTGACGTTTGGGTTTATATTTTATGCGCTCGGAGAAGACGCTTTTGATATCACCCATAAAGAAACGCTGGGCTGGAGCTTTTACACAAGCATTTACTATAGCGTTGTCACGTTTACGACATTGGGTTTTGGCGATATCACGCCACGTACGCCGTTAGCCGCGACTATCGTTATGATCGAAGTCGTTGTCGGATACTTTATGTTGGGTATATTGATCTCGATTTTAGCTACCAAGGTGGCGCGAAGAAGTTAGGCGCAAACTGTCGCCTCTTTGAGTTGAAGAAAGCATGACGGATGACAAAAAAAACGTGAACTGGACTAGCGCCGTGCGAACAAATTTAGGCAACGTTCGCAAAGTCAACGAAGATTCGGTGCTCGTGCATGCAACGGAAAATCTGTGGGTGGTTGCCGATGGCATGGGCGGCCACGACGCCGGTGACGTGGCCAGCAAACTGATAACCGACGCCTTGGCCAAGCTTACGTTGGGCGATTCTTTTTCGGATAATATTGATCTGCTCGAAGATACCTTGCTACATGTGAATCAACAACTCAGGGACTATTCGAAACAGAAATTTACCGGCCGAACAGTGGGCAGCACCGTCGTTTTGATGTATGCGCAACAAGGGTTTGGTGCGTGCATGTGGGCTGGCGATTCCCGGCTCTACCGTTGGCGGCCCAATGGTTTTGAGCAGTTGACGAGTGATCACAGTCAAGTTGCGGCGCTGGTTGAGTCCGGCTTGATTGAATCAGAGGAGGCGGTAGATCATCCAGCGTCAAATATCATCACCCGCGCGGTGGGCGCCGCCGACACCTTGCAGCTTGATGTGCGAGCTATCGAAGTAGAGTTGGGCGATGTTTACCTGTTATGCTCCGATGGCTTATATAATGAGGTTGATAGTGCAACGATTGAAAGAGAGTTGACAGGCGACACGCTTGAGCAATCTGCCGATCAGATGATAGCGGACTGCCTTGCTGGCAATGCCCAAGACAACGTCTCTTTGATCATCATAAAACCCGAAATTGCATAGCTTAGATGAACGAAGCAGAGGCAAATCAGCAACTGAAAGAGCTTGCCACCCAGCACGGCAACGCTAAGCTTGACGCGCAAGACTATCGTCGTCAGCGCAGGTTGATACTTGCCAAATTTTCCGCATCAGATTGTTCCGCCATGGACGAGACTATAGAGTGGCACGACCTTAAACCGCGAGGCGAGGATACCGCGGAGCTGCAAGTGCCCGACAAAGGTGATGATACGGCGGAAATAGAAGTCATTAAGAACGGACGTCACTATAAAATCATTGGTTTTTCCGCAGTATCCTTACTTGTCGTTTTTTATATCGTTTGGCGATTGGTTTAATAGACTGCTGAAAAGATTTACCTTCAGTTGAGTGACTCAGGCTTGACTCGACACTTTTGAGAAAAGACTTCGATATAATCTGATAGTCGTTTATCGCCTGAGGGTGTGTGCCGTCGATCATCAATTCTATAGCCGAGCCAGAGCTCTGCGGCAAAAGCGTTGTTTCTGCACAAACCGCAAACATAGCGGCGCGCTTTTAACGCAGCATTATTTGCTGAATGCGCCCGGTGTTTCGCACCCTGGGCTTGAGGTCTTTGAGGCTATCGGGCAAGGATTTGCTGGCCGACTCAGCGGTCTCGTAGGAATCATAGAGTCCGTAAGTGATGGTGTACCACGTCTTCTGGTCATCATTGCGAACGGCGAAATAAGCGGCTTGATCTTCCAGATGGCGGCTCTGAATAAATTCCCGGCTGCTTGCTTCTTTGGTGAGGCTGAGAAGCTGCAAGGTGTAGCGGTCCGGGGCCAGGCCGGCGAACCATTCTGTGGAATGCAGCTGTGCTGCGGTTTCCATTTGCGCGGCACTACTGGATGTCGGTACCGGCGCTTGCGCGCTAACCTCGCTTTTTAATCCTACCGTTATATTTTTTGGCAGCGTCGCGCCAACGGTGTGCAACGCGTTTTTGCCATGTTTCGTCTTAACTGGATCGGTGTAGGTGACGGCGGGGCTTACTGTGTCATCTGCTCGCTGCGCTTGATTGGAGAGCACCACCATTTCGTCATCGACGGGTGTATTTTCTCTACTAGCCGGAGTATTTAACACTATCCGATCATTGGTAAGAAGTCGTGGTGCATTCCGTAGCTTATCCTCGGTTGTTTCATCACGCAACGGTGCCGTGTCGCTTGCGTCCGAAGGTAAGGTCTTATTCTGACTAAGCAACCAGCTCCCGAGGCACACGCAAATAATCGCCAAAGCCCCAACACCAATCCTTGCGCCAGTGTGACGCTGTTTGCTTTCAGCGAGCTGTGGTTGAATCTGCTCTGAGATGTCTGCCGACTGCGTGCAGAAACTGTCTACCACCACCTTCGCGTCAAGACCCACTAGGCTGGCATAGTCTTGTAGACAACGCAAAAATTGGTCGTCTCTAGCCAGTACTTCACAACGATTGGCTTCGATCGCACGAACGTGGCTCACCAGTAAGTTTAATGCACCGGCAACATCTCTCATGGAGAGACCCAGGCCTTCGCGCGCGCAACGTAATCGACAGCCTGCACTGGTGTTGTCATCGATGACTTCGCTTGGACACATTACGTCTACCCTTGTCTGTTGGTGCGCACCCTATGGCGAGCCAGTCCGGGCCCTATAAGACCGATACCCAGCAAGGCTATGTTGCCTGGCTCGGGCACTTCATGACCTTACACGCTTTGCGCAAATACAATTGTTGGTACCGCAATACAGACGATGACTAACGCGACCAGTTTTTTTGATAGCTTTCTTCCCTGAAATTTTGCGAAACTGGTTGAAGCCAAAGCCTTCGTTTGTAGCGGATGAACTCGAGAGCATCAAAAACCCCGGTGGTTTCATTTGCTGCTTCAAACTTGAAACCACTTGCAAGGCATTGATCTGGATAAAGCGCACCCTGAACTGAACCGTTCATACCACTGGGTTTTTGATGCCCTCGAACGTCGACCGAGTGTGACTCAGTTATAGCCTTTCACGTAAGCCGGGTTTTTCTGTTGCAAGTCATATTTAAGCTGAGGCTTGAACAAGCCAAAACAATCCCAACCGAGCGATTTCAAAGATTTTGGCTTGAATTCGGCAGGTGAATGACGGTCGACTGCCGGGCTCGTGTTTTGCTGATCTTTTGTTGAAGTAGCGTGCATCATGGCCTCCGGATGTTACTGATGTTCACAAAGTCGCTGCAATTACCTTGCCGAAAAAAAATGGTAGAGTCGAATCAACAGCTTGTGAGCATTTAACTCGTTTCCCGTTGGAGGATTGTCAACACGCAGGGGAAAGCTGGTAAAGAAACCCGACGGTGCTGGAGGTACGCGGTTGCTGAGGGAATGTGGAATGGGGATCTAACACCCAAATAGTTGTGTAATACTGATCCGAGTGACTGATTTGAGGAGTTCATTGACACCAAAGCGGTGAACATCGTGTGTTTGGGTCGCGTTATTGATAGTTCGCGAGAGCATGCCCCGCTCTCACTGACAACTACCTGCCAGCTGTGCCTAGTATCACTGACAATGGAACGGAATAACTTTATGGGGTCGCGAAGTGTCTGTCGCCGCCGCAAAGATCGGAAGGCAGCTTACTCCAGCGATTGCGCCGTTCAAGCGACTCGTTGAACTGATAGAATCGGTCGGGCTATTTTGCCCCAGTTTGATGGATACCCTAAAATTGGCGCAACTAGTTATTCGCTCAATAGAGGTTGTCGCGGTAGGCCTCTTCGATTTCAGTCTCTATTTCCCGTTTCAACTCGTTGTCTGCATCGTATCGCTTGACTATCGACTTCAACATCAGTGACTCCTGATTCCCAGCCCAGGCATCCGGCTTCCACTTATTCGAACGGATCATCGCCTTACCGCAGTGAAAGAAGCATTCGTCGATTGATATGTGGGTGCACAGCAAAGCCGGCTTACCTCTTTCGCTTAACTCACGGAGAACAGCCGGGTCTCTAGAAATGGATGCTTTGCCTTTGATTCGCAGTGTTTCCCGCATATTTGGAACGACAAATATTGCTCCGACATTACTATTTCTCAAAATGTTTTTGAATCCGAAGATCAATCTATTGCCGGGTCGATCTGGGATAAGCAAGTTGCCATTCACGTCAACGTGCACGAAGCCAGGTGAGTCTCCTTTCGGTGACACATCGGCTTGCCCATTGCTATCGACTGTTGACAGAAACATCAGAGGCGAGCGGCGAACAAATTCGATCATCGCTTCGTCAAGAGACTGGTAGATCTTTTCTTTTAGGCGGTCGAGCGATGGTCCAATCACCAATTCCAGTTCGTCTTCGGTTTTGACAATATAGTCGTCATTCACGAGCGGCGTCCTAACGAAGTACAGTATTTGCGGAATAGTAATTCCAGGTCCAAAGCCCAACAACCGCTAAGGGCTGGCCGAAGCTGGTCGCCATTCTATCACTCGACTGGCCGTAGTTCAGCGCTGGCGGCAAGCCGTTCAAGGCGAATTTAACTTCTGAATTTTTTGCAGTAATTGCTGGCGGGCAGGCGTTTTTCGCAGCGTCGCTAACTGGCTCGTCGCTGCGTTAAACAGTTCTCGCGCTTCTGCTTTTTTGCCGGCCAATAACAACAATTCACCCATATCAGTTTTCCAATCTGGACTCTTGCCGAGCATTGGTTCAAGACTGCTAAGCCGGGCTATGGCTTTTGCGGTTTGCTTTCGCTGCAGTTCTAGCTCAATTGCATAGCGTTGCAACTGTGGTGCCAGGCCAAGTTGCTGCATGCCTTGATCCAATATGTCGATGGCGGATGACAGGCCCTCATCGTCCAGTTCTGCAAGCATTTTTGCTGCGGATACGTAGTTACCAGGGTCGCTGCGTTTTTGCAGCGTAAAAAGCGCTTTATAGTCGGCAAGCGAGGCATTGTAATCACCGGCATCGCGCAGCAGGCGAGCGCGGTATTCCAATGCTGGAGCATGCTTCGGCGAGTGTTCTAGCCAGGTGTCAAAGTATGAGCGTGCCGCGTCAAACTTTGCCTGCCGATAGTGCAGCACTCCCAGCTCGAAGGCCACAGCAAGCGGATTGCCCAGCGTTTCCGCTTTGCGAAAATCGACCAGCGCATTGTCGAATTGCCCATCGTTTGAGTACGTTGAACCGCGGTGGATATAAAGCTGTTGGTCTTGCGGTTTCAACTTAAGCTGTTTATTGATATAGACCAACTTGTCATGCGCGCCCGGGTGGGAGAGCACGTTGGTCGCCGATAACAAGATAGACAAGCTTAGAAGCAATTGTACAAATTTCATAACGGTTGATTTAAGCAACTAAGCCTGTCAGTGTAAAGTTTCCACCATGTAACTATCTTTGGGGGAGGCAATGAACGACTGGACCTACGAAAAGGGCTTACACGATCTGGGTAACGGTATTTACGCCTATCTGCAACCCAACGGCTCCTGGGGCTGGAGTAACACGGGTCTCGTGGTCGATGGCGACGAGTCGTTGCTCGTCGACACCTTGTTCGACAGCCATCTTACCCGCGATATGCTGAAAACCATGCGCGACGCCGTTGGGCGCAAAGCGAAGAATATCGACTGGGTAGTTAACACCCACGCCAATGGCGATCATTGTCATGGAAATCATCTTATCGAAGGCGCTGAAATAATTGCATCAGCCGCCGCGGCTGCCGAGATGGATCAGGTCACGCCCGAACTCATGGCCCAGTTATTGCGCGCTGCACCGGACATGGGCGAGGTAGGTGAGTATTTTATTCATTGCTTTGGTGCGTTTGATTTCAATGGCATTGTGCATACTCCTCCAACGCAAACCTTTTCCGGTGAGAAGCATGTGCAAGTCGGTGATAAGGATGTGCATCTGATCGAAGTCGGCCCCGCGCATACTGCCGGGGCCGTACTCGCATTTGTGCCCGCTGACAAGACTATTTTTACCGGCGATATTTTGTTTATCGACGGCACACCCATCATGTGGGTCGGTCCTGCAAGTAACTGGATCGCGACTTGCGATCGTATGCTGGTCATGGACGTCGACCATATCGTACCCGGTCATGGTCCGATTACCGACAAGAACGGCGTTAAACAGGTGCGCGACTATCTTGCTTACCTAGATAAAGAAGCAAGGTTGCGTTTCGACGCGGGATTGGACGTCGCAACGGCAGCGCAGGATATCGCTCTAGGTGAATACCGCCACTGGCTTGATACTGAGCGCGTGGTAGTCAATGTGCACACGATGTACAAGGACTACCAAAACGATTCTTCGCCGGCTGATACGATGGAGCTATTTGGTTTAATGGCGCAGATGTGGAAGAGTCAGAGGGCTTCCTGAAGCGCTGTTGTTTCGGCGTTCCATTCGAACATATTCATCTCGATAAAAACGAAGGCGACAATCCAAAGGAAGGCATCCCAGAAATCAACAAAATCGCCTGCGAACCCCCAATACACCGCGGCTGCCACCAGCGTCGTGTAGAGAACGGCCTTAACCATCTTGCTGGCCGATACCAGAGAACCCTCGAGTTGGCCTTTTAACTGTAAGCGAATATCGATTTCCAGCACGAGAACCACCAGCAACCATGCCGCTGAATTTATGACGTCAACCCAGGCCAGGCGGATTGTTGCCGCCAGCGTCTTCGCGTCGGTGGAGATAGTTCCACTGTTTATGCCGAACAGTTGATTGGATGCACCTAGCGCTGTGCAATTATCGTTGCCAACACTAACGAATTCATCGAGGTCCACCATAAATGAAAGGGTGCTGTCGGCAAGCAGCGTACATAAATCAGAGGTGGGTAAGGCGGCGAACTGATATAAACCAAAGCATTTCACTGAGTAGCCGTAGAAGGCATAGATGATCACCAAATAACAGAGGGCGCGAACACCGTGCACAGTCCATTTCAATGGCCCTTTGATTTTATCGTCGTCGAGTACGAAGGTTTCCAGTTCGAAAAGCAGCAAGAGCACAACCCAGGCGGCCGTATCGATGGTGGCAGCGAAGGCTTGGATGGTTTGTGACAGCGATACTCCACCAGTAAAAAGATGCTTGGCTGCCAACCATTCTTCCTTAAAAAAAAGAAAAACGTTGACACAGAGTAAAACATAAATGGTGTACTTAAACAGCTGATGAAAATTGAGTCGGCGGCGCGATGCTAGTTGGCTGTAGTTCATCGTCTTCAGTATGTCGTTGCTGCTAGTCCTTGTTGTCAATTATTTTCGTAAACTACTTTGCCGTCAAACAGAGTAAGTGACACCTGCGTGTCGCTGATTTTATTCGCCTGACCCGTTTCCGCCAACTCGATGATGTTTTGCTCAAGCACAATCAAGTCTGCGCGTTTGCCGACTTCCAGCGAGCCCACATCAGCGTCGTGGTCTACGGCGCGTGCGCCATTTATGGTGTAGGCAGCGATAATGTCTTGAATGCTTAATCGCTCTTCGGTGTTCAAAACCACGCCGTCATTATTGTCATCGTTAGCACGCGTAACGGCTTGCTCCATGTTAAAGAACGGCCGCGGGTCGCGTGCATCTACCGGTGCATCGCTGCCAGCGGTGACGATTCCTCCCAATTCCTGGATGCTACGCGCCGGGTAAACGTTTTGCATATAGTAATTTTCTGGGTTGTACATATCCGTGGCGCCGACGCTCAAGCGATCAACGAAGGGCGCAACTGTCATTTCGTATGCGAACTCTGGCCTCGACCATGCATGCGTAAAAGTAACGAACAAGCCCATGTCGCCGATGCGTTTTCTATCGGCGGAGTGAATCAATTGTGCATGCGCAATATTGTGTGGCAACTTACTATCGCCGTTAGCGTCGCGTGCGCGGCTCATGCCGTCAATCGCCAGTCGAACAGCACGGTCGCCGATGGCGTGGGCGTGAATGGTAAAACCACTTTTGTCCAACGCTTGCATATAGGCAAACAGAAAGTCGGTCTCCTGCTCCAACACGCCGTTGCTTTTTGTGCACTGCCTCGGGTGAAACGAATGGGTGGATTTGAAGCGCGCAACGGCAGCATCGCTTGTGTAGTCCTGTGGTTTGGCATTGACTGGTTGGCACGCTTCCCCGTCTACATCTGCGTATCCTGTTAGTTGTGGATTGCCCTTACTATCAAGTTCGAATATTGGCTGCAGGTAGTCATTGAGTATCGCGGCGTTGGGCAGCGTAGGAGGTGTGTCTAGTGGGTTGCCTTCTATCACGCCGTCGACAAAGATTTTTGCTGCATGGGCGCGAATGTACTTAGTTGTTGCGTAGTCGCTTTTGATGCGGCTAAATTCGGCGATCAAATTGGGAATATCCTTCATACCTGGTCGCGCGCTTTTGTCAGTGTCGAAACCCTTGATCAGCGCCGCGTAATAACGAAAGCTTATTGTACCGTCGTCTTCCAACTGTTTGAAATTATCCATCAGCGTTGGCTCTGCCGCGGCGTCCTGAATCGTTGTAATGCCGGCCGCAGCAAGCACGGGGGGAATTTTTGCTATGATGGCATCAGGGTCGGCTGGCAAATCGAAGAAATTGGGTGCACCGGTGAGGGGGATTGCCGCTTCGGTTAACCCGCCGCTGGGTTCGCCGGATTTATCAAGGCCAACCAGGGGTTTGTATTCGGCGAATGTTGACGCCAAAGTGCTTTTGCTGATGCCAACACGCTTGCCTTGCGCGTTCCGAGCATTGGCTAAGGCAAGGCTGTTAACGGCGCCATGATGGCCGTCGTTGCCACGCAGCAGAATTGGGTGTTGATCGGAAGCAGCGTCCAGCGCAGCGCGTAGCGTCAGAAACTTGTCGCTCGGTTGATTGCCGGCTGCGAAATTCCACTGCGGTATCGCGACCCATTCGCCGGCGGGAACGTCATATTTAGCGATGCAGTCGCGCACAAAAGCTGCAATCTCATCTAGCGTCATCACGGCGCTTTTAAAATCACAAAAATCGGGTTCAACGATGCCTGTAGGGTGAACATGCGAATCGTGCAGGCCAGGCAATAGCAGGCGACCCTGCAGGTCATGAACTCTAGTGTTCGCACCGATGAGTTTTTTCGCCTGAGCGCTGGCCCCCACAAACACAATCTTGTCGTCGCCGGTGGCGATTGCTTCAGCGATACTGCGTTCGCCATCAACTGTATAGACTGTGCCATTGAGAAAAACGTGGTCGGCTGGCTGTTGCGAATTGTTTGGCATTTGCGCGGCACAACTTGTTAACAGCAGTACGCTGATAAATAGTGCAAAGTAGTTATTATCCAAACCAGTTCTCCCCGTGTAAAAATTTATACGTTTAACAACAGGAACTCACGTTCCCACGAGCTGATAACCTGATTGAAGGTTTCATATTCCTGCGACTTCACAGCGCGATAGGCGACGATAAATTCCTCTCCGATCAGGCCGACCAGTTCCTCGTCTTCATCCAGTCCGCGCAAGGCCTCTTCCAGTGTGCGTGGTACCGTAATTTCTTCGTCGTAAGAACTGCCCTCGTTTGCAGCTGTCGGTTCAATCTCGTTCTTCATGCCGAGATAACCACTGGCCAGCGACGCCGCTAACGCGAGGTATGGGTTGGCATCGGCACCAGAAAAACGGTTCTCAATTCGTGTTCCCGCGGGCGAGCTGTTTGGTACACGCAAGCCGGTGGTGCGGTTGTCATAGCCCCAATTCAGATTCACGGGAGCAGAGAGGTCTTTGGCGAAGCGCCTATAGGCATTTACGTTAGGCGCAAAAAAGCTGATGAGATGAGGAGTGTATTTTTGCATGCCGCCCAGGTAGTGCCTAAAAGCCGCTGTTTTATCTCCGTTCGACTCTGAAAATACGTTCTTGCCGGTACTCTTGTCTATCAGGCTTTGATGGATATGCATTGAGCTGCCCGGTTCATCGCACATGGGTTTGGACATAAAGGTTGCATACACTTGGTGACGCAGTGCCGTTTCTCGCATCGTGCGTTTGAAGGTAAAGACCTGGTCGGCCAGATTCAAGGCATTGCCGTGCAAAAAGTTAATTTCAAATTGCGCGACACCGGTTTCGTGAATGAGGGTGTCGACGTCCAGTTTCTGGGCGTCGCAGTATTCGTACATATCTTCGAAAATCGCTTCAAATTCGTTTACCGCGTCGATGCTGTACGACTGACGTGCAGCATCGGGCCGGCCCGAGCGGCCAATAGGCGGCTGCAGTTCCGCGTTGGGGTCGGCATTTTGTTTGACCAGGTAAAATTCCAGTTCCGGTGCGGTTATCGGTTGCAAGCCGTCTGCGTCAAACTTTGCCAGCACGCGGCGCAACACGTTTCTCGCTGACAGAGGGTGCAGATTACCCTCCATATCATGGCAATCATGAATGATCTGTGCGGTTGGCTCGGTTGCCCATGGCACCACGCGAATAGTATCTGGGTCGGGCGTTAAAACCATATCACGGTCGGCAGGATCGACTAGGTCGTCGTGCTCCTCGGCCCAGTCACCGGTAACGGTTTGAATCAAAATGCTTTCGGGCAATCGCGGGTTCTCTTGCTGGGTAAATTTGTTCGCCGGAATAAACTTGCCGCGCGCGTTGCCGGTCATATCTGGAATCAGACACTCGATTTCGGTAATGCGGTTTTCTTTAAGCCATTTATTGATGCTTTCCATTATCAAACGGTCCTGTTTAGTTAGCGTTAAGGCATGCCTGCCTGAACAGTTGAAATATTTTTAAATAGAATGGGTTTTGCGTGACTTGCCATTCGGGATGCCATTGCACAGCCAGC
>JBPCXM010000550.1:0-9886 GCA_051008535.1 Pseudomonadales bacterium
GGCTCCGGTGACTACAAATTGACTATGCACTCGTTGACGGAGCGGGAGCGCCTGGTTGAGGAGGCCCCGGGTCTGGTCGATCGAATGGATTTCTATTTTGGTCTGCGCAAAGGCGTTTTCCCCGGCCGTTGGCCTTTCTCCATTTTGCTTTGGGTTTACGATCGAATCGCGGGGATAAAGAGCTTCGGTTATTGCAACGCGGAACTGTCTAAGCACCGGTTTGCAGGCCTGGGCGGCGATGACTTGAAGGGCGCTTGTTACTACACCGATGGCATAACAGACGACTCCCGATTGGTTATGCGAGTGCTGCAGGAAAGCATTGATCGCGGTGGCCATGCGTTGAACTATGTGAAGGTTGATGATCTCGTCATTGAAAATGGCGAGGTTCGGGGTGTTCGTCTGCAGGATATGAGTGGTGACGCTCCGGCTATAGAGTTGCACTCGCCCGTCGTTATCAACGCGACGGGCGCCTGGGCGGATAAACTTCGTAATCGTGTGAACAAGGAAAAGCGGGTGCGTCCTTTGCGCGGTAGTCACCTGGTTATTTCACGCGATCGCTTGCCCGTTTCTAACGTATATTCCTTCTTTCATCCAGCTGACAAACGCAGCGTGTTCATTTTCCCCTGGGAAGGCGCAACTGCAATTGGCACGACCGATCTAGATCACGGCGGTAATCTCGATGAAGAAGCCAGTATTACTGGCGAGGAAGTCTCCTACCTTCTGGACGGGGTAAACACTCAGTTCCCGGAAAAGCGGCTTTCAAGACAGGATGTGATCTCCACCTGGTCTGGCGTGAGACCGGTTATTGGTTCCGAGAAATCCAAAGATCCCTCTAAAGAGCGCCGCGATCATGCGGTATGGGCCGACGGCGGCCTTGTGACCGTGAGCGGTGGCAAGTTGACGACCTTCAGGTTGATCGCGCTGGATGCGTTGGCTGCGGCAATGTCGCGGCTGCCCGAGCCGAAGACTACTGAAGATAGTCGGGTCTTTAACGATCCGCGCATCACTGCGGAACAATTGGTACCAGAAGATCACACATGGGGTCGACGATTGTTAGGCCGTTACGGAACGGCGGCACAGGCGCTGCTTGATGAGGCGCCAGCACAAGAGCGTCAGCGTATTGCCGGAACGGATTTCTGCCTGGCGGAGTGTCGCTGGGCCATTCAACAGGAGGCGACCGTACACCTGGACGACCTGATGCTACGGCGTACCCGACTTGGATTGCTACTGCCTTCAGGCGGCGAACAATTGTTCCCTGAACTGGCATCGCTGTTTAAGGATATTGCAGGCTGGGGCGAATCTCGCTGGGAGACAGAAGTCACCCGCTATCGCGATATCTGGCAGCGTTACTACAGCCTGCCCAACGGCGGCCTCGACAATGGCGGCGGCTGACAAACACTATCTCCTGAGCATCGACAATGGCACGCAAAGTATTCGTGCCATGGTGTTCGACCAGGCCGGCGAGTTGCTGGCCAAGAGCAAGGTCGATATCGAATCCTATGTTTCCTCGGAACCAGGCCTGGCCGAACAGGATCCTGAGTACTTTTGGAAGTCCCTGTGCGAGGCGTGCCAGTCACTGTGGCCCATGTTGGACTTTCCACGGCAAGAGATCAGGGCAGTTTCGGTAACGACTCAACGTGCGACGGTGGTGCCGCTTGGAAGCCAGGGACAGCCGCTGCACCCAGCGATCAGTTGGCTGGACCAGCGACGCGTAGAGTCAAAACCACGCCTGGGCCCTCTCCACGAGTTCGTGACACGGGTCATCGGCGCCCGTGCGGCGGTGCTTGAATTTCACGCCAATGCCGAGGCCAACTGGTTTGCAGAACAACGACCCGATATCTGGAGTCAAGTCGAAAAGTACTTGCTACTCTCCGGTTATTACACTTTCCGGCTCACCGGAAACTATACGGATGCTGTCGCCAGCCAAGTGGGCTATATACCCTTTGACTTCAAACGCCAGTGCTGGGCGTCCAGTGGGGAGTGGAAGTGGCGCGCGCTGCCCATTATTCCCACCATGCTGCCAGAGCTTAGATCCGCCGGTGAGACCCTGGGTCTGATATCTGAGGCCGCCTGGCGAGAAACCGGTATTCCTGAGGGCACACCGCTGATTGCTTCGGGTTCGGATAAGGCCTGCGAGGTTCTTGGGTCGGGCTGTCCCGCAGCCGATATCGGCAGTATAAGTTATGGCACCACTGCAACCCTCAATATCACGACCGACAGTTACATGGAGGCAGACCGGTTTCACCCAGCCTACCCAGGAGTGGTTCCAGGGTCCTTCAATCCGGAAATGGCCGTGCAACGAGGGTTCTGGATGGTCAGTTGGTTCAAAAACGAATTTGGTCTGCGTGAACAACGGCTGGCTGCTGACCGGGGTGTTGCCGCCGAGTCCCTGTTCGATGATCTGCTTAAGGCGGTACCGCCCGGCTCGGACGGCCTGCTGTTACAGCCCTACTGGTCGGCAGGCGCCAACTCCGCAGGGCCAGAGGCCAGAGGGGCTATTATCGGGTTCAGCGAAGTACACACCCGCGCGCACATCTACCGGGCGATTATCGAGGGAATAGCTTATGCCCTGCGGGAAGGCAAAGAAGAGCTAGAAAAGCGAAGTGGGCAGCCGATCAAGCGGCTGCGCGTTTCCGGTGGTGGATCCCAGAGCGACCAAGTAATGCAGATTACCGCTGACATCTTCGGTATGGAGGTAGCGCGTCCACATACTTACGAGACGTCCGGACTCGGCGCGGCTATCGCGGCGGCCGTTGGTGCGGGAGTCTATCCCGACTTCGGTACAGCCACTCGCCATATGACACACATTAGAGACAGTTTTGTGCCGAATGCGGAAAATCGACGAACCTATGATCGCCTGTACAGTGATGTTTACCGAAACATGTATCGCGGCTTGAAGTCCAGTTACCAGGCTATTCAAGCGATTACTGCTCAGTCGCAAGCGTAGACAATCGATATCCGGGGGAAGGGCGCATGCTCGCAAAAATCCTGAAACGCACAGGGCTTGTTTTATGTTCGCTGTTACTTGTGTTGGCCGTGCTGCTCTACACTCAGGTTTACGATTACCAGCGTTATTCGCTGAAAGTCGACCGAGCACGGTTTCCCGACGTGACGTCGGAGGAGGATATTGAGCAACTCGCGCAAACGCTGCTGGTGCAGATGACCCTGGACGAAAAAATCGAACAGCTTTACGGTGAGCCTGGCTGGAGTATCTTCAAACTGGCGATCAACTTGTTCGGTCTCAAACGATTCCCCCACATGTATGTCGGACGTAATGAGCGCCTGGGTATTCCACCATTTGTGCTGTCTGATGGTCCGCGCGGGGTGCGTGTATCCGACGACTATGGTGGCGCTACGGTATTCCCGGTGGCGATGGCTCGTGGCGCAAGCTGGGATGTCGAGCTGGAAGCGCAGATCAATGACGTTATCGCCAAGGAAATGCGTGGCATTGGCGCCAACATGGCGGCCACCCCCTGCATCAACCTGCTGCGTCACCCCGGTTGGGGGCGTGCACAGGAAACCTATGGTGAAGATCCCTGGCATGTCGGTCAATTCGGGGTGGCCGCCGTTCGCGCGGTACAAGCGCACAATGTGATGGCCAGCCCGAAGCATTTCGCCCTAAACAGCATCGAAAACTCGCGCTTTGTTGTCAATGTCGACGTGGGCGAACGCACCTTGCGCGAGGTTTACCTACCGCAGTTCAAGAAGGCCCTGCAAGAGGGCGGGGCTGCTTCGTTAATGAGTGCGTATAACAAAGCGCGCGGCGAATATCTCTCTAATAATGCGTATCTTCTAACTAATGTTCTACGGGATGATTGGGGGTTCGAAGGCTTTGTACATTCAGACTGGTTTTTCGCTATGCACGATGCGGCGGCCAGTATCAAGGCAGGGCTTAACGTCGAAATGCCACTCAGCCAGGTTTATAACGCTAAGGATATCAAAGCGGCATTAAACAACGGTGATATCGCGGAAGCGGATATCGACCGCCTGATACTGCCGGCACTGACCGTCAGATTGAAATATGCGTTTGCTGAAGACAGTATGAATTACAGCCCCTCCTTGCTGGTGGCGAAGGAGCATGTGCGGCTAGCAAGAGCGGCGGCCGAGAAAAGTATGGTGCTGCTTAAGAACGACAATATACTGCCGTTTCCTGCTGCTAGCGGGCAAACTGTCGCGGTGATTGGTCGATTAGCCGATGTCCCCAATACCGGTGACAGAGGCTCCAGCAATGCCAAGTCTCCGTACGTTGTTACCCCACACCAGGGCTTGCTGGCCTACCATGCCAGTCGGGGTAACAGGGTAATTTCCGATGACGGGTCGGACCTGGATCGCGCCCGTCAACTGGCTGGCTCTGCTGATCAGCTTGTGCTGGTCGTAGGTTATACCTACGAGAACGAAGGCGAGTATCTGATTTCTACTGACAATATGAAGGAGTCAGCCGCAGCCGGCAAATTGATTGGGGAAAAGGGCATCGGCGGTGACAGGGAAGATCTGTCATTGATCGCATCAGATGTTGCGCTTATCAATGCGCTAACACCTGTGAACGACAATCTCGTCCTCGTTTACATCGGCGGTAGCGCCATTGATATGTCCGAGTGGGATGACAAGGTACCAGCGATTCTCTATTCCTGGTACGCGGGAATGGAGGGCGGTAATGCATTGGCCCGAGTGCTGTATGGCGACGTAAACCCAAGCGGGAAGTTACCCTTCGCAGTTGCGGAAAACAGTGGAGACTACCCTCCCTTTACTCCCTATACCGACCATATCAACTACGGCTACTACCACGGTTATACGTTGTTCGATAAGCAAGGGACCGACGTTGCCTACCCGTTTGGTTTCGGTTTGAGTTACACCGATTACCGCTACGACAAGTTGCAGGTACTCACGCCTGAATTAGGTTCTAACGATATACTCGAGGTGCAAGCTGAGGTGACTAACAGTGGCCAGGTGGCAGGCGATGAGACAGTGCAGCTTTATATCGGTTTCTCGCAATCACGGGTGGACCGTCCGGTGAAGTTGTTGCGCGGTTTTCAGAAGCTTGCGCTTGAGCCCGGTGAAACCAAGATTGCCTCCTTCAAGCTTCCGGTCAGCGAGTTAGCGTGGTACAACCCGAGTCCTGGGGAATGGCAGGTTGAGACCATGCCCTATGAAATCTTCGTGGGTGGCTCATCGGCAGACAAAGACTTGCTGCGCGGCACATTTGTTATTCAGTAGCTACAGTCTCCAGGTCGTACAGGACTTCGCAACCTGATTCAAGGAGTGATCTTTGGCACCATTTTTATTGCCTGGCTCCGCTCCCAGCCATAACGAACCGCTTTTACCTCAAATGCATCGCCCCCAGCTACGTCAACCGGCTCGGTATAAAGCGACCATCGACCCCCGATCTTCCGATAGCCGTAGGAGCTGCCAATTCTGTCTCGCTCGACCACAAGCCTGCCGTTAGTGATAGATGCGATTGGTGAAGGTGTTTGAGGTCTTGTGCCTCCGGGATAAAATTCCCTGATCATGGCTGTCTCGGAGATATCGCTGCGGTCGACTACCTTATCAAGCCAGCGATCGAGTGCGCTACGCATGCGCACCAGTTCGTCGCGGTAGTCAGGGTCTTTGCTGACATCGACAAGTTCGAACGGGTCTTTATCCAGGTCGAACAATCGTTCCGTGCCGGGGGGCAGGAACCATTGGCTCTGTGCTTCGTTCAAAAGACCAGCCTCGTGCATCGAACGCATCTTGCCAAGCATTTTAATATTGTCGCGGAACTTCAGCGGATGCCCGCCGGGAAGATCGGGGTGCCAACTGCGAATGTACTTAAATCGAGCATCGCGCACTGCGCGCTGTCGATCGGGTACCTCGTCGATACGGTCCCGTGAGGCGTAGATGTAGTCTCGTTGTGGCACATCGGGCGATGAGAAGTTCCGCCCTTGCAGGTAATCAGGGGGCGTGACACCGGCGAGTGCTAGAATTGTGGGTGCCAGGTCTACGAAACTGATCAACCGTGGGTCAACATCGCCGGGTCCTACGTCCTTGGGGCGATAAGCCTCGGGCCAGCGTATGATCATCGGGACCTTGATACCGGAATCGAACAATTCCCGCTTGGCGCGTGGCAGGCCGTCGCCATGATCGGTGGTCCATATCACAATCGTGGAATCCGCCAATCCCTGTTGCTCCAACTTTTGCAGAATGCGACCGATCTCCCTGTCCATATGGGCAATATTGTCGTAGTGACGCGCAATGTCTGCTCGAACGATTGCGTTGTCCGGATAGTAGGGTTCGAGGCGCACTTCGTCGGGCTTCACCACGCCCGTTTCAATGCGGCCAAGCGACCACCAGCGCATGAACTGCATCAGCAGATGGGTTCGGCTGTGGGGGAGGCTGCCTATTGGTGTGAACACGCCCGTTTCGTGTGTGACCTGGAAATTGATCAGCCCAAAAAACGGCTGTTCGAGGTCTCTGCCTTGCCAATCCGCCGTGCCTTCAGCGTCCCAGATAGTGAACGGGCCGCTGCCCGCCCGAACGCCGCTGAATTGGTAGTCCAGTTTGTCGTCGGTAAAGGTGTAGTAGCCCGCAGCGCGCAGCAGCTCGGGGTAGGCTTTCACTTCCTCTGGGGGCACGGAAAAGTATCCTCCTTCTCTGCGAGTTGTGCTGCGCATATGCTGCGTTCCGGTGGAAATCTGGTGCACGCCGAGAATGTGTGCTGCTCGACTGGGAGCGCAGACCCCGGCAGTAGTGAAGGTATTGGTATACCGAACACCCTGTTCTGCCAGGGCGTCGAGGTTGGGAGTAACCGCCACTGAATCGCCGAAAGCGCCCACGCGAGAGCTCATGTCCTCTGCCACTAGCAGCAGTAAGTTGGGCTGGGTCGAAACTGCTGCGTTTAATTGCGCTGCAAACAGCCATGCGATGACAAAAATCACGATTTTCACGAGGAGCGTACTCTAGGGAAACTCAACGAAGATGGGGGAAGTCCAGGCCCGGGGCTCAGCCTCGGCCAGGCAATTCATATCCGGTTTGGCGTCTTTACCGATGCAGTAATTGCGTTTGACACACACGCCTGCATCATCGTACTCGCAACCAAATGGGTCACCTACGATCAAGGGTTGCGCCTCCTGGATTACCCGAGCGTAGTACAGGGTACTACGCCCAGCGGAGCTATAGTCCGGATCATCGAACTCCACTTCACAGCCACTGCCATCCGCCGGGCACTCGAAGGTCCGCCATGCATTTTCTATCAGCGGCGCTATCTTCTCATCTGGGCTGACCTGGGGGCGGATACGCACGATCTCGATTCGTGAAATAGTTTTTCGCCGATCTCCCCCTGGATGGTAACATTCACCTCCGCACAGGGATTGCGCTCGTTCATTTCCCAGAGCGGCAACGGCAAAATCCGGGCAACCCGGTTGTTGTTCGAAAGCGCCCAATGCCTTCACCCTGAAACGCGGCGTGTCGTTCATCGAGACCTCACTTCCCATGGGAAGCGGGCCGGAGGGAGCGTTGACAAGATCAAACCACACGAGCATTCGATCACCGGATGTGGCGTATACATTGCGGTTATTCAGTGCTTGCCAGATCGAATCGCGGTCTCGTCCCTTTGACTGTGCCGCTATCAACCCGCCGGTGTAATAGAAGCCGCCTGATTCCTTATCGGCTGTAAACAAATCCGCCCGGAGGTTTTCCCGGCCAATATCCTTGTGATCTGTATAGAGGAGTCGATTATTCTCTTTGTAGCTGCTTCCCGGGCGAGCCTGGTGACCATCACTCGAAGCCATCAACCCGAATCTGGCGCGCTTGGGCTCTCCGCGCTCATCAAATCCCAGAGCGAGGTTGTACTGCGCGCTCAGGCGCGGCACATACATGGAACTGGGCTGGAAAGTATTCCGTAGCTGGCCGCAGCCGGCCCAGTCGTCCAGAGCGGCATCGGCAAAAATCTTGCGTCCGGCGGGCGCGCCGCGTTCCAGGAATCTGGCGATTGCATCTTCAACATCCTGCTCGCAGGCATCTGATTGCGGGTCTTCACATCGCTTGCGGGCTATCACTCCCGCCTGCTGGCAGCAAGGCGTGAAGTTGTCTGTTGCTTCAGGGCATTGCAGCCGACCGTTCTCACCTCGGGAAATCCTGCGAAAATCTTCAAACAGCTCAGAACTTCCGTGGCCGGAGTACAACTCCAGCAGTTTCTGGTATCGCTGCTCGTGCTGGTCCAACTGGTCCTTAAAGTCTCCCTCCAGCGGATTGGTGTTCCCCCAGGACAGGCCATGGGGTATCACGAGGCTGTCGAATCCCCATTCATCCAGTTTACGGTACAAAGTCTGTGGTGTGAGAGCCACTTCCCGGCAATTGGCCGGTAGGCGGTCAGAGGCTATATGGTCATCACAGATCGGCGTCGACCTAGATTCCTGCATATACCACCCCAAATCGCCGGTTTCGCCAAACCCATCGAGCAGGCTCAGCATGCCCAAGACAACCGGCGGCGTCCTGGTCAAGCCATACTGGCGTTTTGCTGCAATCGGCCGGGTGGGCGTCTGTCCCTGCTCCCAGCTCCGGAAGATTACATTCTTGTGACCGTAGTGGCTGGGTACATCGTCCTTGCTGCCGTTGCTCCACTCCCAACCGAGGAATGACACCATGTCAGGGTCTGCCGGGTTCCCCGCCAGTGCATTACAATTGCGAATAGCATTTACAGTGTCATTCCACACGCGAGGCGTCAGGCCTTCAGCATGGTCATTGATGCTCCAGAAATCCAGGGCGGAGCAATAGCGCGCGAAATCACAGGCATCAGCAGGCGTTACCACACCACCACCCTTGACCAGTGAAGTGCTGAATAGGTAAGCATCGATGGAATGGTTGGTATGAACGTGTAGATCGCCGAACAGAGGCAGGGATTCGTTTTTAGGTGAACGGACACCGCCATGGGATTGCGGCTCAGGCCTGGGCCCTGTAGCAACGGGTTTCGAATTCCACGGCTCGCCGAACCAACCTTTTCCTACCACGTAGAATAATGCGAGCAGAGCCAGGATCAACGCCACGATACTCAACAACGTCTTTTTGATCATGGTGGCTAATCCCCAGTGAATCGACTCGTCCCATGCCCAGATCAGGGCTATCCAGTGGGCAGATGGGCTTTACCTGCTTTGCGGGGCAAGAAACCGCCTGTGATCGAATCGACAGGGGGCACCGAGGTAAACGACTAAAACCGGTAGCGTCCCTGGATGGCGATGGAGCGGGGTCGCTCCGGCACTGCGAAATACGAATTGCTGGCGTTCACAGGCACGTCGTTGTGCCACACGTGGGTGGTCTTATCGGTCAGGTTCTTGCCGATCAGGGCGATGGACCAGGTATCTGCCGTGCTGGCCAGCGCTATGCGGGCGTTCACCTTGGTGGCCGAGTCGTGCCCGGTGTTCGGGTCCAGGTCCAGTGCCGAGTCGAACTCATCGGTGTAGTTGACGTCGACATTGATGCGCAGCTCCAGGTTGTCGCCGATGGGGGCGATATACTCGGCATTAACGTTGGCGGTCCAGTCGGGCGCAAATAACAGGGTTTCGTCGGTCAGGTCCTGTCCGCCGCCAGCGCCACTGGTCCCATCCTCGCGCAGGCAACCGGGATTGGTCCCCGGGTCGGTCACCTGGGGAATTGTGCAGGGCGCCCCGGTGAAGTCATCGTAGTAGGCATCGAGGTAGGCGGCCGAGGCTCCAATGGTGAGACGCTCGGTCAGCAACCAGCGGCCATCCACTTCCACCCCCTGGCTGATGGCCTCGCCGGCGTTACTGACTTCAAACACGTCGCCTACCAGGGCACTGACCTGCAGGTCCTCGTACTCCATGCGGAACACGGCGATATTCAGGGTCGCGGCGCCACCCAGCAGGCCCATCTTGGCGCCGACCTCGTAGGCCAGCAC
>JBPCXM010000551.1:0-5739 GCA_051008535.1 Pseudomonadales bacterium
GAAAGCTCGTTTCGCAGTTGGGGCACTGGGTTACGGTATCGCCCATTAGTTTGACCTTATTCAGGACACTACACTAGTTTCTGACCTACCAATCGTACCCATTCCTGGCGCACGACTGGCTCATCGAACACAATTGTAGCAGCATAAGCGCTTCGCACCGCTTCAACCTGGGACTCAAGCAGCCCCGACAACACCAATATGCCGCCCGGCGCCAGCAGCAACTGCAGCAATGACGCGAGCTCAATCAGCGGCGCGGCGAGGATATTGGCCAGCAGAATATCAGCGTGCAACGACAGGTAGGAGGGGTCACTTGCAGCGATGATATTGATCTGCCCGGTAATGTTATTGCGCTCGGCGTTATCTCGGGTGGCGGTCAAGGCTTGCGGGTCATTGTCTATCGCATGTACCTGCGTGGCGCCGAGCAACGCGGCAGCCAATGCCAATATGCCAGATCCACAACCGTAATCGAGCACCGTTTTTCCGCTGCACGGTTGTGCATCCAACCATTCCAGGCACAGAGCGGTCGTTGGATGAGTACCCGTGCCAAATGCTAGTCCGGGATCGAGGCGCAGCGCGACCTCGCACTGCGACGGAACCGGTTTCCAACTTGGACACACCCACAAACGCTGACCGATGCGCAGTGGTTTATAAGAGTCCATCCAGTTGCGCAGCCAGTCCTTGTCTTCCAGAAGTTCCACTCGACAATTCTCACGGTCAATTTTTTCGGAGACCGATCCGAGGTCGACGATCAATTGGGAGGCATCCCGATCGGCACTGAATAGCGCGCGCAAGATAAGACTTTGCCACAGCGGCGTTTCTCCGACGCCGGGTTCGTACAGCGGTGTGTCGGCCGCATCCACTAGACTGATAGAGAGCGCTCCCAGAGACAACACGGCATCTTCGAGCAGCGGCACGTCATCACGCGCGGCGACAATGCTGACTTGCAGACATTCCATGTAAACGTGCTAGGCTAGCCCTAGCTTTTTCTCAAGATAGTGTATGTTGACGCCGCCTTCGCTAAAGGCTTCGTCTACTACCAGCTGCTGATGCAGATTCGCATTAGTTTTTATTCCATCAATGACGAGTTCTTCCAGCGCGAAACGCATGCGCACCAGAGCGGCTTCGCGTGTGTCGCCATAGGCAATTATTTTGGCTATCAGCGAATCGTAGTACGGCGGCACGCTGTAACCACTGTAAAGATGTGAATCGACCCGCACACCATTGCCACCTGGCGGATGATAGTGGTCTATTTTGCCGGGGCTGGGCAAAAAAGACACCGGGTCTTCGGCGTTTATGCGGCACTCCAACGCGTGCCCCTTGATCGCCACGTCTTCTTGTCTAAAGGACAGCGGTTGTCCGTCCGCAATCAACAGTTGCTCCCTGACAATATCGATGCCGGTAGCCATTTCAGTGACCGGATGTTCGACCTGAACACGGGTGTTCATCTCAATAAAGTAGAACCGTTCATCTTCATAGAGAAATTCAAAGGTACCGGCGCCGCGATAGTCAATGTCGATGCAGGCATCAACGCATCGCTGTGCGACTTCCTCGCGCACACCAGCGGGAATACCTGGCGCGGGCGCTTCTTCAATCACTTTTTGATGGCGCCGTTGCAATGAACAGTCACGATCACCCAGATGAACCGCATGACCCTGGCCGTCGGATAGCACTTGAATTTCAACGTGCCGAGGATTCTGCAGGAATTTTTCGAGGTACACCGTCGCGTCACCGAAAGCGGCTTTCGCTTCTGCCTGGGTCAAATCGATGGAATTCAACAATGTCGACTCGTCGTGCACAACGCGCATACCACGCCCGCCGCCACCGGAAGCGGCTTTAATAATGACTGGATAACCAATATCGCGAGCGATCGCCATGGAGCGATCGCCATCGCTGCTTAGCGGTCCGTTTGAACCCGGCACGGTAGGCACACCGGCCGAGCGCATCGCTTTGATTGCGGATACTTTGTCGCCCATGAGGCGAATCACGTCAGCCGAAGGCCCGACAAAACGAAAACCACTGCTTTCTACTTGCTCAGCGAAATCGGCGTTTTCCGCCAGGAAACCATAGCCGGGGTGAATTGCCGATGCGTTGGTGATTGCAGCAGCGCTGATAATCGCAGGAATATTCAAATAACTTTGCACGGATGGATTGGGACCAATGCAAACCGATTCGTCGGCCAGCCGCACGTGCATCAAGTCGGCATCGACCTTGGAATGCACGGCCACTGTTTTGATACCAAGCTCCTTGCACGCACGCAATATGCGCAGTGCAATTTCAGCCCGGTTTGCAATAACGACTTTTTCCAGCATTAGTAACCTTCCTTTGTGGCGCGTCGCAGCACGAATATGACGCTTAGCCGATGGTGATCAAGGGCTGGTCATATTCAACCGGCTCGGCGTCTTGGGCCAAAATAGACTGCACCACGCCCGATTTGTCGGCCTCGATCTGATTCATCATTTTCATCGCCTCAACAATGCAAATGACATCGCCGGCGTTTACCTGTTGACCCACTTCGACGAATGCTCCTGCGCCGGGTGAAGGCGAGCGATAAAATGTTCCGACCATTGGTGAGCGAACAACATGCCCGGTCAATGCCGGTTCGGCAGCTTGTGCAGGAGGCTCTTGCGCAGGTGCAGCCACTTGTACGGCCGCTGGCGGCGGTGCGACTGGCACTGCTGCCGGCGCGGCAGCAGCAAGCAGCGCCGCGGAACTTGCATGGCGGCTGATGCGCACAGACTCTTCGCCTTCCTTTATTTCTAATTCATCGATATTGGATTCTTCCAGCAGCTCGATCAATTTTTTGACTTTACGTATGTCCATTGTATTGTCTTCTCTATGTGAATTAATCTCGGTGTCAGTTGAGTGTTATGTCAGTCGCTGTATGGCGGCTGCCAAAGCCAATTCGTAGCCGTAAGCACCCAAACCGCAAATCACTCCGGCAGCAATGTCTGAAAAATATGAATGCTGACGGAATACCTCACGTACGTGCACATTCGACAAGTGCACTTCAAAAAATGGCGTGCCGACCGCCAACAGGGCATCACGCAGAGCGATACTTGTGTGCGTGAACGCCGCCGGATTAAAAATAATCCAGTCCGGTTTGTCGCTTGCAGCGGCGTGCCTTACTGATGCGTGGCTTAAAACGGCATGAATGTGGGCGATCAATTCGTGCTCGGCGTTGCTTTGCTCGCAGCGCAGCGTGTGGCCAGCACGCTCGGCTTGTGCAAGCAGGCGCTCGTTAATGGCGCTTAGATCTGATGCCCCGTAAATGCTCGGCTCACGCATTCCAAGCAGGTTCAGGTTCGGACCATTTAGCACCAGAATGCTTGCCATGTTTGAACACGCGCTTGCTTTTATTGCGGCAATTTTTGAGTATTTTGAGGATTTTCGCAACCAAATTGGCCATATTTCGTGAAAATATCGAATATTTCCCCGATTATAGTGCTAGAAGCTAAGGCGAAATCTGAAACCTGCTTATATTTGCATCAATGTTTCGCAAGTTTGTGACGAAATGGCAGCAACATCTTCAAAATTCCAAAAAATGTGCACTGCGATCAGACTAGCGGGTGAAGCTGGCAGGTAATTTCAGCGCGAGCTTGTTAGCTTTGGTGAGCTATCCGCCGTCGACAGAGAGTTCAGCGCATCGACCACAATGCCTGGTGTGAGCAACTGAGGGAGTACAATGGCCGGTGCGGATGGGTCGGCTGGAAACAGCAAATATAACGGCACGCCGCTGCGCCCATACTGTGCTAATAGCGCGGTAATTTGTGGTGCGCTATTAGTCCAGTCGCCTTTCAAATAGGCGACGTCATTGCTGGCGAAAGCGTCCTTGACTGCCTGCGAAGACAGAGCCACGCGCTCGTTGGCAATACAGGTAATGCACCAGTCGGCGGTGACATTCACAAACACGGGTTTGCCATCTGCGCGCTGATCGAGCACTCGTTCGGGACTGTAGGCGGTTGCGTCGGTAACGCCTTGTGATGCGGCCGAGTTCAGCAGAGGGCTTGCAAGAATAAAAAGGGCCAAACCACCAGCTGCGACGGCACCTGCACGCAGTGGGATTTTACCCAGACGCCACAACCAAAGTGCTAACACCAACAACAAACAACCAATCAGTACGGCCGCCATGCCGTTGGCGCCGGTCTGACGGCCAATCACCCACAGCAGCCAAACCGCCGTCGCATACAATGGAAAAGCGAGAATTTCCTTAAAAGTGTTCATCCAGGCACCCGGCTTGGGTAATAACCGCGCCAAAGCCGGCACGCTTACGAGCAACAGGAAAGGCGCTGCCATACCAAGCCCCAGCGCAAGAAAAACTGCCAGCCCAACCGGTGCGGGCTGCACCAGGGCGAAACCCATGGCAGCTCCCATAAATGGTGCCGTACAAGGGCTGGCCACAATCACTGCGAGCACACCTGTGAAAAACGAACCAAGCGCGCCAGACTTCTCGGTCAAACCCTGCCCCGCGCCGACCCAACGGCCACTGAATTCTATAAAGCCTGACAGGCTGAGTCCGAGAATAAAAAACAAATAAATTAGGCAGGCTACAACCCATGGCGACTGCAGCTGAAAACCCCAACCCAGCGCGGCTCCGGCCGAGCGCAGCGCCAGCAACAGGCCGGCAACTAACAGGAAACTGACCAACACGCCCGCTGTGTAGGTAAGACCGTGCAAGCGACGCTGCGCCGATGACTCGGCGTTGGCCTGTACCAACCCCATCACCTTGAGAGCCAGAACCGGAAACACGCACGGCATCAGATTTAAGATTGCACCACCAAGGAAGGCAAACAAGGCCATTAGCCAAAAAGAGGTCGGCGCCGCCGCTGCTTGTGCCGATTCTTTAGATGTCGGTTTTACCGGCGGAGGTTGGCCGACATCCGCCTTCCGAAGTGGTAGCACGCTACGCGCCGCTACATCTACCTGAAAGTTCTGCGTATACGGCGGGTAACACAGGCCTGCATCGGCGCAACCCTGCGAGGTGATCTGTACCTGAAATTTTTCGCTACCCGCTGGCAGGGGCAGCTCGGCAGTCACCTGTTGGTAGAAAACTTCGACATCACCAAAATACTCGTCGTGCTTCTGCTTGCCCTGCGGCAGTTGCAGCGTGAGCGGCACGGACTCTTTACCATTATTCAACGCTGCCGCGAAGCGGCTTCTGTACAAGTAATAGCCGTCGGCAATGTCCCATTGCAGCAGCAATTTGCCTGCTTGGGGTGTGACTAGCAGCCGATAAGCCTCTTCCACGGGCAGAAAATCATTGCTGTTAGATTCTACGGCGAACAAATCCTGCACCGTCGCAGCTGCCTCATTGTCAAACTGCGCGTTCACATTAGCCGTCGATAAACCGAGCAGAAGCAGTAAGGGTAAAATAATTTTCATAGATCGCTAACCTTGATCACCGGGGCTTGGACAAGCAAGAGAGCAGAAAATTCTGCTGCCGCTCTATATTAGTGTAGTGCCGCTAACAAGCAACTGTACTCACAATAAGGCAAAATGTGACCGATATGCTATTACCCAACTATCCAGGAGCCGTTCATTGAGACACTATTTTATTGCCACCTTTATCGCGCTGCTGATAACAGGCTGCGCCAAACAACCGCTCAGCGTGAGCGACGCCTATGTAAGGGCGCCAGTAGCACAGCGCGACGTGACCGCCGCGTTTATGGCGATTGCGAACAGCTGCCAAGTTGCCATCAAGCTGCTTGGCGCTAACAGCCCGGCGGCCAAGCAAGTGGAATT
>JBPCXM010000552.1:0-3772 GCA_051008535.1 Pseudomonadales bacterium
GTCGATAGCGCCATTTCACTGCCTCGTGCGTTTGTCGACAGGTTACTCTTACGTAAGGAGTCGATCAAATTACCGATTGCATTGGGCAGTGAACTGGTAGAACCGGCCAATTCCTGTCATTCGTTGAAACCGTTTTATAGAAGCCCACGGCGCTCGTTGACGAATCTGACGCCAGTTTTCGTAAAATGGGATTGTAAAATCTCCAACAGCAGTGTCCGAATTTAGTCGAACACGACAGTCCGTAATTTTTGCAAAACGCGTGAACGGCATGCCTACTGCGACCGTTATGTTTGCAGTTCGGTTAACCGACGCGGCTCGCCAGTGTGTTGCTGCGCAACAGAGTTGAGTTTCAACCTAAAGTCATTTATTGTCCTATGGCCTGCATTAAGATAAGTTGGAAATTTTGAACTTATTTTGATTCGAGCCCTTACCACTTTTACTCAAAGGAAGGTGCCCATGAAACCTCTCAGAAAACTTTTGGGGAGAAAAACGTCTAGCGTTCTCTTTGGACGCGCAATAGTAGCTCTGTTTTTCAGTTTGATAATAACCTTCGTACAATCAGTTAACGCTGATACCTTCATTTGTAGCGCCCGCGACGTCGATTGTTTGATTAATTCTATCAATCAGGCAAACGCGAACGATGAGGAAGATACTATCAAATTGAAGAAAGGGACTTATAAGCTTACGGAAGCGGCGGGAAGCTCTACTAGTGGTTTTCCTGTTGGTTTTCCACCGATTACAAGCGCCATCACGATCAGGGGAGCCTCCGCGACGAAAACCGTGATCAAGCGAAGTCGTCACGCCGATCTTTTTCGCATTTTTTCCGTTGCGAGCGTTCCAGGGTCTGTTTTGAAATTGAAACGCCTGACCATATCGGGTGGCGCTTTAGACCCCGGTGGGGGCAGTGCCGTGAATGTCGGACGGGGAGCCAAGCTCGTCCTGGCCGATACAGTTATCCGTGACAATGTCTCCAGTTGCGGCGCCATCGCAGTGGGCTCAGGAGGCACGCTGGTTGTTCGACGGAGCCACATCGTGCACAATAAATCTGATTCTACCGGGGCTGGCATTTGCGCCGACCCAGCCGATGTGACAATCGCAAAGAGCACGGTAAGCTTTAATGAGGCGGAATTCGATGCTGGCGGAATTTACTGTGACACCTGCAACCTCACGGTGAGAGACAGCGCCTTCATTGGGAATAAGGCGCCGGGTAATGAAGGCGGTGGTATCCTAGCCTTTGATTTTGATACTAATAGAATCAACATCTTCAACAGTATCTTCTATGGCAATACCGCAAGGCAGGGTGGCGGCATTGCTGTGGTTGGCAGCCCCGTCTCCATCCGCCAGAGCCTCTTCATGCAAAACAGTGCCGGTGATTTGGGAGGCGCCATTTTTGTTAGGGACGCGGACACTAGCGCCCTCAAGGTCAGCGGCAGTCTAATTTTCCAAAATAGATCGGGCGATGATGGCGGTGGCATCTTTCATGAAGGTAGAGGGACGGTAGACGTGGTAAGGAGTTTGATTATCGGCAATACGCCCAATAACTGCACGGGATGCCCATAGCTCTTTAGCTGCCTAGGGTTGTGTTGCCTCTTTAAGTGGCGGTGTATACCCGGCTCGAGGCTATCGCGGCGTTTAGTCAAAGGTCACAACCGTTCGTGCTACTTCACCAGCCTTGATAGGCAGGAATGCTCAGTTGACTTCATTCAGCTTGCTACACGCTCCACCGGCGCCAGCTACCGGTGGGTCGATTGAGCATGAAGTGCAACGGCAGCAATGGGTCGAAACTACCGAAGCCAATCCCAAGAGTTGAGCGACAGTTACTAGACTCCTAGCCGCCAATGGACTACAGGATAGCCTCCACCAATCGACGGAGGAAGCAAATCATGTATCCACTGATCAAAAACAATACCGCGCGAGAACCTTGGAACAAAGGAAAGCTTGTCGGACAGAAGACACCCTTGAAGCTGCAGCAAATCTGGTCAATTCGAATTCGACTCCAAATGCAACATAAAACTCGCGATCTTGCGCTATTTAACCTGGCTATCGACAGTAAGCTTCGGGGTTGCGATCTCGTCAAATTGCGCGTGAGCGATGTCAGCCAGGGCGGTCGCATCCAATCACGCGCTCAAGTCATTCAACAAAAGACTCAGCAGCCAGTTCAGTTCGAAATCACTGAACAAACCCGGCAAGCAATTGACGCCTGGATTAACTCCGCGGAACTTCGAGCATTGGACTACTTGTTCCCCAGCAGAATAAAAGAGTCGCCCCATCTGTCTACGCGGCAATATGCTCGAATTGTTGAACATTGGGTCGCGGAGATCGGCTTGGATCCTGTGAACTATGGCACCCACTCAATGCGTCGAACCAAGGCATCGTTGATCTACAAGCGAACAAAGAATCTGCGAGCTGTTCAGTTGCTTTTGGGTCATACGAAACTTGAGAGCACCGTTCGCTACCTGGGTATCGAGGTCGATGATGCATTGGAGTTGGCCGAGCAAACAGAAATCTGACGGCGTCCATCAGGCGGCGGCTTGCCGCCGCCTTTCTGCCATCTATGATACCTGCAAATTGCAGTCGGTACCGGCCAAACTCAGGCATACCGTTTGATCGACTATACAGCGCTCCCGCCTACTTTGCGTATTTAGCTGCTCCCATAAAGTGCAGAGAGACGTATGGATCGTCACCGACGACCCAACTATCGTGAGGCTCCGACGGTACATAAAACACGTCGCCCTCGTTCATCTCTATTACGCGACCATCCGCGAATGCCGCTGTGGCGCACCCAGAGACCACCATGCCGACGTGTTCAACAGTACAATATGGCTCACCCGTCTTTCCACCGACGTCGTCGGACCATTTCCACCCCGGTTGGTAGGTAGCTCTGCCGATGGTCATTCCACCAAGCGTTACCGTTTCGAATCTTCCTTTTTCGAAAGTAGTGACTTCGTCTGGCTCTTCGAATCGCTTCAGTATGACTTGAATCATTTCAAATGGCCTCCGTCATCGTTCGATTTGGGTCGACCGCGCCGACGTTAGCGCTCAAGCACCCTCCGACAGCAATGCGATCTTACACCGGCCTGTGGCTTTCGCAAAACTCCGGGCTCAAAAAAACAACGCAACCGGCGATAAGCGGACGTTCGCCCGCTAGCTGCTTCTGCAAATAAGCCCTAGCGATAGGGTGCATCGTAAGCCGGATCGTGACCATCCATGATCGCCTGGGCAATCGCTTTCAAATCCGCATTGTATCCCGGATCGTGGGCGTAAGTGCTCAGGTCAACACCGTAAATGGCATTCAGCCATACAAGTCGGCCCAGGTCTATGAGGATGCCGCCGGGGTGACCTTTGGTATCCACGAAGATAGCGTCATCAGTGTCGCCGGTGAGGAAATTGACATCCGGGAGGTTGCCCGCCTCGAACAGGTTACGCAACTCCAATGCGCTCTGGCCATCGATGAGGCCAGATTGGGCAGCGAGCATCCCAAAGTCGCAAGAGACCTCAATAACCTGACGCGGCTGCTTCAAGATACTAACAGACTGAAGGAGGCCGAACCGCTGATGCGCCGCGCCCTGGCGATCGATGAGGCAAGCTACGGCAGCGAGCATCCCGAGGTCGCCAAAGACCTCAATAACCTTTCGCAACTGCTTAAAGCCACCAACCGGCCGAACGAGGCCGAACCGCTGATGCGCCGCGCCCTGGCGATTTTTGAGGCGAGCGCCGGCAGCGAGCATCCCTATGTCGCCACAAAACTCAATAACCTTGCGCAACTCCTTCA
>JBPCXM010000553.1:0-4472 GCA_051008535.1 Pseudomonadales bacterium
CCGGCGCAATCGAATGACGCGCACAAAACTCCAACATCTTGCGATTGCTGGCCGGGCTGGACATCGGGCTGCCCGAAAGTGATTTCTGCCCGCTGACCAGACCAACTGCCGATACCGCCATGGGTTCGGCCACCATGCCCACCGTATGCAAGCGGCCCTTTCCGGCCAGCGCGCCGACATAAGCCTCCCAGTTCAAGGTCACATCAGTCGTATTCAGGACAAAATTCAGGCTACCCGCAATGCTGGACAGCTCCTTCGGTTCACGCGAGTTGACCACCCGGTGAGCGCCCATGCGACGGGCTTCTTCGGCCTTATCAGGGGAGCTGGTAAAGGCGACGACTTCACAGCCCCACTTGTTCAGAAACTGTAGTGCCAGGTGTCCCAAACCGCCAATGCCGATCACACCGACGTGGTCGGTGGGTTGCACGTCGAATTGTACGAGCGGGTTGAACACGGTCGCTCCGGCACAGAATAACGGTCCCGCGCTGGCCTGATCCAAGCTATCTGGAAGGGGAACGGCCCAGGCCCAGTGGCAGCGCACCCGATCGGCAAAACCTCCATGCCGGCCCATAATGGTCATCTGCTTTTCGGCACAAAGATTGTGGTCACCGGTCATACAATTGTTGCAGCGCATGCAACTGTGGGAGAACCAACCCAGGCCCACCTTGTCACCCACGGCCATGTTCTTGACCTGTTCTCCCACCGCCGCAATCGTACCTATCACTTCATGGCCAGGCACGAACGGGTACTGTGTGGCGTACCATTCATTATTGAGCATGCTTAAATCAGAATGACAGACGCCGCAATACTCCACCGCAATATCCACGTCTTCGGGGCCAATGGGCGGTAATTCGAATTGCAGCGGCGTGAGTTCACCACGAGCTTCGTGGGCGGCGTATGCATTCACAACTGTGGTACCGGACATAAATTTCTCCCGAGAATGTGTGGTAAGAAAGCAAGTTAAGGATAATATACATATTACTTCCACTAGCATAGGAATATGCATCATGAGCATATATCGTCACTTATCCTGTTTGGTGCCATTGTTACTTGTTGCTTGCAGCGAGCCGATGGACCCGAAACCAATTGAAGGCTCCACCAGCGCGGCGCCGGCATTCACAGGCAAGCCCGCGACGGCCAAACCTGTTTCTATACAAATACCACCACATCCTCATATGGCGGCTCAGGGTTTGAACGCCATGCATGCCGATGGTTATAGCTCGGATGTGCATCCCGGTGGTGGGCCCTTGGGTAACAATATTCAGATGAAATCCAGGGTGGGCATAACTTCAGTGCCTGGCGGGCAGTGCGCAACACTGACGTTTAATCGCGACCATAATCTGGTGGTATTGTGTGCGGGTATGACGGGCTTTCGAATCCACCTTGTGGAACATCGCACGCTGACGTTGCTGGCCGAGTACAAATTGCCGATACGCCCTTCTAGCTATGACGCACTGATACAGCGAGACAAGAGCTATATCATGGAAGACAGTTCCGGCGCCTACTTTTACCTGGATAACAAGGACCGTGTCGTCATGGCAGCTAGCGACCAGACCGTACGCCGCATCGCCCATCGCCAAGATGAGGATGGCAATTGGTCGTTCGTTGTCGAAGACCAGTGGGATCTCAGCAAGGATGTTCCCCACGATTGCACCACGCCCACCAACTGGAGCCCGGACGGGGAGTGTGACCCAATTACTGCGGTTATGCCCGATTACAACGGCATGATCTGGTGGGTCACTCGCCGCGGGCGCCTGGGTACGCTGGACCCGGAAAGCGGAAAAATTCAAGGCAGTCGGCTGGACAATGAAGAGATTCAGAATGGTTTCTCGGTGGCAGAAGACGGCGTTTATATCGTCTCCGATCATGCCATGTACCGTTATTCCACGGGCAGCCAGGGTGAGCCGCTAATGGGTTGGCGCGAGGAATACGATCGCGGTACTAGTCGCAAAGTCGGTACCATCAACCAGGGTAGCGGCACCACCCCGACGCTAATTGGTGATCGTTATGTCACCGTGACCGACAATGCCGACGGCCGCATTAACCTAGTGGTTTACCATCGTCCCCAGGAGCATAAGGGGCCACGCGAGGTTTGCGCAGTGCCTCTATTCGATGACAATCATTCTGTGACTGATAATTCCATGATTGCCTTTAACCGCTCCATTATGCTTGAGAACAATGCTGGATATACCAGTGCTTATGAACAAGAAAATTGGGATAAAGCCGCGGGCGGCATAATGCGTATCGATATACGCGAAGACGCCAGTGGTTGCGATGTGGTGTGGCGTTCAGAAGAACATTCGTCTTCCGTGGTGCCCAAGTTCTCTGCACAAAATGGCCTGGCGTATTTCTATACGTTTGAACGGCAGTCAGACGATCAGATTGCCTGGTATCTAACGGCACTGGACTATGAAACCGGCAAGACACAGTTCAAGGTGTTGACTGGTACAGGCCCAAGCTTTGACAATAACTGGGCACCGTTGACATTGGCACCAGATGGAACAGCCTATGTTGGTACATCCAAAGGTCTGGTGGCTATCTGGGACGGGGAGTAGATTTATGGAGATTAACAACCCGCCGGTCGCGAAAATCGAACTTCTCATTCGAAAACCGGTAGCAGAGGTATTTGAAGCTTTCGTCAGTCCGGACACGATCACGAAATTTTGGTTTAGCAGAAGTTCTGGCAGGTTGGAAAAAGGCAAAACCGTTCAATGGTATTGGGATTTGTACGACGCATCTAGCGATGTGCGGGTGCTGGAAATTGACGAAAACCAACGAATTTATGTGGAATGGGATACAGGCAGCCATAATCCTACGACTGTTGAATGGAGGTTTGAGCCTCGCTCCGACACAACCACATATGTCAGGGTCGCACACAAAGGATTCAGTGAAGTCGGCGATAATCTCGTGGAAAAAGTTGTCGATTCTACAGGCGGATTCGCGCTCGTGTTAGCAGCGGCAAAGGCTTGGTTGGAGCACGGCATAGAACTCAATATCGTGGCGGATCGGTTCTAGGCACTTCGGATTGCCTTCTCACCAGCAAAAGTCGTTATTCAGAAGTGGACCACTTTCTTAGTGGCGTCAGGCAATTATATAGAATTGCTGGTGAAAGCCAGCAATTTTTAGTCTTCAACCCAAACATCTGCATCAAGGCCGTTCTCTGCCATCTCTTCCTGAAGTTTACGAGCCATATCTTTTTCGATGCGTTTTTTTAGATTAATGCCAAGGGTTTTAGCAACCATAATCTTAAACTTGCCGGCGTGGCTTTCGGCAACCTCTTCGGGGTTGAGGATATCGATAATTATCATGACAACTCCAAGTTGCTACAGCCGAGCATTTTACCGGCTTTTTGCTGCAAAAGTACGACCTATCATAAATTCGGTGTCTTTCCATTCAAGGCCTTCTGGTAAACAAATAATTTTCGTAATATGACCAGCATGTCGACACTACAATGCCAACTTTTTCAAGATGAGGTAGGACATGCAACAGACTAACCGCCAGTGGATTCTTAAAAGCCGCCCCAAAGGTACATTATCAACCGACAATTTTGAACTCAAAGATGCACCGATGCCGGAACCTGATTATGCGGCTGGCAGAGTATTAGTTAAAAACCTTTGGATCGCCTATGACGCAGCCATGCGCGGCTGGATGAGCCTCAAACCCAGCTATATGCCGCCAGTAGAATTGGGCGATCCGATGCGGTCCTTTAACGTCGCGCAGGTGGTGCGGTCTGAAAATGCCGAGTTGCCCATCGGCACACTGTTGCAGGGTATGTATGGTTGGCAGGAATACTCCACAGTTGCAGAATCAGATATGGTGCCGTATAGAAAATTAAACCGCTTTATTACCCCCGAGATGGCGTTGGGTGTTTTGGGCGGTAGCAGTACCACCGCGTTTTGGGGGTTGATGGATATAGGTCAACCAAAGAAAGGGGAAACCGTTGTGGTCTCCGGTGCTGCGGGCGCAACCGGCTCCGTTGCGGCGCAAATTGCGAAGCTCAAAGGCTGCCGAGTGATTGGTATTGCCGGTGGCGAGGAAAAGTGTCGCTGGTTGATTGAACAAGCCGGTTTGGATGGCGCTATTGATTATAAAAATGAGAATGTTAACGAACGCCTTAAGGAGTTTTGTCCTGACGGCATCGATATTTTTTACGACAATGTGGGCGGCAACATTTTGGAAGCAGCAATAAACAGCATTGCTGATTACGGTCGCATCGTACTCTGTGGGGCTATTTCTATTTCTAATTCAAAAGAACCTAGGGTTGGTCCCGGTAATCTGGTGAACCTGGTGATCCGGCGAGTACGCATGCAGGGCTTTATTGCCCTCGACTATTATGAACGTACCGATGAGGCATTGGCGCAATTAGCGGTTTGGGCAATGGAAGATAAGATTGCCTTTCGCAATGATGTTCAGCAAGGGTTCGAAAATATTCCCAGTACCTTTATGCGCTTGTTTGAGGGTAGAAATCAGGG
>JBPCXM010000554.1:0-3063 GCA_051008535.1 Pseudomonadales bacterium
GTCACCTGCCCGCGCCGTTGCCCTTCCTGATATGCCCGAGAAATAACTTGGGTCAGGTTACGATAACCGCTGTCGTTTTGTACCAGGAAAGTGAGCAAACTAAGACTGTCAAGGTCCTCATCGTCGACTATCCACAAGTCGGCACCGCACAATGGCTTTACCCCATGCCGCTGGCAGGCGCGATAAAATTTTACCAGGGCGTAAAGATTGGCATGATCGGTCAACGCCACGGCGGGCATGTGAAAATCTGCGGCTTTCGCGGCCAGTTCTGGAATGCGCGTTAAGCCATCGATGAGGGAAAATTCGGAATGGGTTCGCAGGTGAACAAACATAGGTGTCGTCATATTATTCGGCGGCTTCAGCTAGCAGTTGCCGCACTGGAGCAAACGAGCGGCGGTGTATAGGGGCTGGTCCAAGTGCACGCAGGCGTTCGAGGTGCAGTTTAGTGGGGTAGCCCTTATGCCTGTCAAGGCCGTAATCGGGATACTGCGCGTGTAACGTTTGCATTGCCGCATCACGGCTCACTTTTGCAAGAATTGACGCCGCCGCGATAGCAGCTACCTGCGCGTCCCCGCCAACTATGGCTCGCGAATTGTAGCTCCAGGGCGGCAGACGATTGCCATCAACTAGGACCAGTTCTGGTGTTACAGCCAAACCATCAACTGCCCGCCGCATGGCCAGTAGGCTAGCATGCAAAATGTTAACGGTGTCAATTTCTTTTACGCTGGCGGTCGCTATACAGTAGGCTGAAGCCTGGCCGGCGATCGCGGCGAACAACTTCTCGCGCTGCTTCGCGCTAAGTTTTTTTGAATCGTTTAAACCTGGCAGGTCAAACGTAGGCGGCAATATAACGGCAGCTGCGTAAACATCCCCAGCGAGAGGACCACGGCCCGCTTCGTCCACGCCGGCCATCAGCATTTTTGTCTCGTTCTCACTCAGCATTATGACTCACACCGATGGTTTGCAAAATGGCACCTGCCGCCTGCTCACTCGCGCCAAGGCGCAGCTGCGAGTGGACATCGGTAAAAGTGCGCTGCAGCTTGGCACGCCATTCATTATCTTCCAATTGGCGCCGCACGGCTGGACCAAGTTGCTCGGCACAGACTTGCTGTTGAATAAACTCCGGGACCAGAGCTTCACCGGCCAAAAGATTGGGCAGAGAGAAATAGGGTAGTTTTATCATTCTGCGCACAATCGCATACGTTAGACCACTGAGACGATAGGCAACAACCATCGGCCGCTTTAACAGCATGGCTTCCAGCGTGCTTGTGCCGGACGCAAGCAGTATCGCGTCGGCGGCGCCCATGGCCTCCTGCGCAGCGCCATTCTGCAGGTGGATGCGGTCCAAGTAAGGCTGACATTCCACACAATTTTCTAACTCGGTTTGCAGGTGCGCGTACAACTTGGCGTTGGCGGCAGGAATGACAAACTTGAGATCATCAAGCCGTTGTGCGCACCACGCGATAGTCTGCAAAAATGCCGGTGCCAGATAGCGCGCCTCGGCCATACGACTGCCAGGTAATACCGCCAACCATCGCGCTTGCCGGTCGAGGTCTAATTGCTGGCGATAGTTTTGCTGATGTGGCTCCAGCGGAATGGCATCGGCTAGAGGATGACCGATAAACTGCACCGGCACCGCGTGCTCGGTATAAAACTTTGCTTCAAACGGAAATAAGGCCAACATCAGGTCGACCGATTGTTTGATTTTCACCACCCGCTTTTGGCGCCACGCCCACACACTGGGGCTGACATAATGCACCGTTTTGATACCCGCGGCACGCAGTTTGCGCTCGATCGATAAATTGAAATCCGGTGCGTCTATGCCGATAAACACATCCGGTCGACTCTCCAGGCAAAACTCTGTGATGTCGCGCCTAATGCGTAACAGTTCTGGCAAGCGTTTAAGTGGTTCAAACAAGCCCATGACTGACAAACGCTCCAGCGGCGCACGGCTGGTCAAACCCTGTTGCTGCATGCGCACACCGCCAATACCGGTGAAAGAGATCGCTCCATGCCGGGCACGCAGCGCGGCCATCAATGCGCCCCCCAACAAGTCGCCGGAAGCCTCCCCCGCCAGCAGTGTAACGTTTAGTGTCGGTTCCGCCGGTAGCTGCACTGACTCAAGCGCCAACTGGGTTCCGCAGCGGGATAAACTTTGTGCCGATATGCTCTCGAAGTCCACGAAAAGAACGCATCAGTTCAGAATGCCGCGCTTGGTCGACTCTACAGACTCTACCAACACTCGCAGCGCGGGCGCGTCCGCACTCATATTCTTGATTTCCTGCAAGGCTTGTTCGAGCGGCAACCCACGCCGGTAAAGGGTACGGTAGGCGTTTTTTATGGTGGCTATGGTTTCCTTGCTGAAGTCCCGGCGCTTCAGACCCTCGACATTAAATGTACGTACAACAGCCGGTTGACCCAATACGAACATATAAGCCGGAACGTCCTTGACGATATGCGACGCCATGCCCGCATAAGCGTGCGCGCCGACGCGACAATGTTGATGCACCAGCGTATAGCCACTTAAAATTGCCCAATCTCCTACTAGCACATGACCAGCCAGTGCAGCGTGATTGACTAAAATAACATGGTCACCAACCACGCAGTCGTGGCCTATATGGCTGTAAGCCATCAACAGGTTGTGATTGCCGATGCGGGTGAGGGATTTGTCCTGCACCGTACCCCGATGCACCGTGACGCCTTCACGAATGATATTGTGGTCGCCAATTTCCAGCCGCGTTGGCTCGCCCTTGTATTTCATATCGGGCGTGTCTTCACCAATGGTGGAAAACTGGTAAATCTGATTATGTGAACCGATGCGCGTCGGACCCTTGACCACAACGTGTGACGCAATCTTGCTGCCGGCGCCAATTTCCACATCCGGACCGACGATAGTCCAGGGACCGATCTCCACGTCATCGGCAATTTCGGCAGATGGATCGATGATGGCCCGGGAGTCAATCACGAGTACTCCTTCAATGTGATCATGCCGCATTCAGCTTGTCTGTCTGCGTTCGCGGCTAGACGCTTTTCCGCAGGCATAGTGTGCCCTACGGCAAGGGA
>JBPCXM010000555.1:0-7396 GCA_051008535.1 Pseudomonadales bacterium
TCAAGCTGCTGCTCATAACCTTTTACAATAGCCTGCGCCGCGGCCGGCACATCTTTCTGGCCAAACAAGGCATACGCCATCGCTACCGCCAGGTCGCAAACACGATAGCTATACACCATGTCGCCAAAGTCGATCAGGCCGGTGCATGTAGTGTGACCATCGATGGTGGTTGTTAGCAGGTTGTAGTCATTGGCATCGTTGTGAATAATTTGTTTTGGACAATCGCGCAATGCCGGTAATGCGACGCGGCAAAAATCGTTAAAATGATGGGTCAAAAGAGTGCGCTTTTTTTTGTCTTCGTACAGCGTTAACAACGGTTCCAGATCGGCCAATTGCGCAAGGTCCCATTTCATGCGCCGGTACGCGGCGGGGTGTTCGAAGTTTGCGAATGCGATTGCGCTATTGGCCAACAAAGTACCCAGACTTTCGTGCAGTGCCGCCGTTTGCGGCGTAATGTCGGCATACAATTCACCCTCAAGCCAACTGATCACGCGCATGTGGTAGCGCTTTCTATCATTGCTTTCGTCGACAACGGCCACGATTTCTTGGCCCTGCGCGCTGTTAAGCAACATTGGATGAGAGAAGTGCAGCGTTTGTTCTGCCAGATGGTTCATGGCAGCGTTTTCCAATTCAAGTATCGCTACGTCGCTTGCAGGATTTGCAAATTTGATAACGTAGGCAGGGCCGGCAGCCGTTTGCAGTTTGAAGTTGAAATCAATATAGCTGGGCAGCGGGTGTACCTCTCCCGACAGACCGTAATGCTCAGCAACCAGGTGAGTTGCGGTGGCTGATTGAATCACTAGTGTCCTTCCCATCGCCGCTCACGGCATACGGTACATCCTGTACACAAAAAAGCCCGCACAAAAATGCGGGCTTTTGCGTACCTCCTAAAGTTAGAAAGAATACTTGACGCGCGCGCCAAATACTGCACCTTCGTTAATAAAGCGAGCGTGTGAGCCTGCCAGTACCGGCACATCGAAACTTTGGGCAAACACTTCTTCATCAAAGATATTACGCCCAAATGCCATCAATTCCCAGCTATCTCCGCGCAAGCCCAAGCGCAGGTTTACCTTGGTGTAGCTTTCGATTCTATCCAGTGGGTCGTTGTCGCCGGCGGGCGAGAAGTCGTCACTATAGTTGGCCTCGCTAACAGCGAAAAACTCCATGCTACCGCTACCGATACTCCTGGCGTAATCGAGGGTTAAGCTGGCGCTGTATTCCGGCGCGTAGGTTGTTTCCTCGCCCGATAAGTCGTTGTTGGAGACGGCTCCAGGCGTTCCACATACGGGATCGATATCCAATTGAATTGCGGAACACGGTGCATCGGCGAAGTCGTCAAACTCGGCATCCAGCCAGCCACCGCTGATACCCACGCGCAAGTTCTCAGTGGCTTGCCACATCATGTCGACTTCTACGCCTTGCACGATCGTTGATGCCGCATTCGTCACCCTGAAACCCAGACCCTCGAATACCGCGATTTGCAAATTGTCATACTCGGTATAAAACGCCGCCCAGTTTAGTGTCATACCGCCGCCCAACAAGGTGTGCTTGCCGCCTATCTCCAGCGCGTCTACTTCCTCGTCTTCAAACTCGAAAGCATCGTTTGGTATGGTGGGGTCGTAAGGGGCATCTTCACCTGGTTGCAGTGTGCCTGGCGCGCCATCGTCGGCCGATGTGAAGCCGCCGCTTTTGAAACCCTGCGACAAGGTCAGATACAGCATAGTGTCACCAAACACATCCCACTGCAGATTGAATGAGGGTATCAAAGCATCGGTAGAGCGATCTTCATTGTAGTTATACGCGTAGGCATTGAAGGCGGTCGCTTGAATGTTGCGCAGAAATGGATCCAGATTAGCTACGTCCAGCCCGACATTGCTGTCCGCAAGGTTCTGAATACTTTCAACGTCCTTGTTCTCCTCGGTGTAGCGCAGCCCCAGGGTAACCCGAAAGACATCACTGATATTAAACGTGCCCTGACCAAAAACGGCCCAAGAGTCTGAATCGAGTTGATAAAAATGGTTCCTGCCAATCTGATTGGCCCCGTATTGACCCCCAGTGAGAAGCAAGAGGAGATTTTCGACCCCCAACGCGTCGGGTGTGAGTCCGCCAAGATTGGTATCAATGGCAACGCGGCGGTCAAACTCCAAATCGCTCTGCTCGTAATAGACCCCTGCGACATAATCGAAGAACTCACCTCCAGGGGAGGTAATGCGGAATTCCTGGCTGAACTGCTCGAATTCCTGATCGTCATCGCGGGAAATAAATTGCAAGGGTAGCCAATCCACATCAACACCATCGACCGATTCGTAAGCCGACCAGCCTGTGACGGAGGTTAACACCGAGCCTCCACCCAGCTCCCAATCTACCCTAAGGGCGATATTATCGGTTTGGTTGTCACTGCTATCGGGGTTCTTGCCAATGTTTAGACCGCTCCCATCCGGGCCGAGGTTGTTGTCTTTGAATGTGGTGAACTCTTTCTGTGATTCCGTGGCTAACTCGGGGTAATTCGCGTCGGTGATGTCGTAAGCGATACGGGCAAAGGCCGAGCGGTTGGGAAACATTGAGTCCCGGCTGGCCGCGTCCAGATACAGTTTGGTGGTAGACGGGGCCCCTGTTCGCTGGTAATCCGAATAGCTGTACTTTAAGTTAATGTCGAGCACATCGCTCGGTTGCCAGACTGCAGTTATTCGAAACAGCGTATCTTCAAGCGCTGGCTCATCCTCGTTGAGGAAGCTATTCTCCAGAAACCCATCGGTTTCACGGTATTTACCGCCGACGCGTACTGCAAACTGGTCGGAGAGGGAGCCGCTGATGTAACCTTCGGCGATAAGCCCGCCATTTTCCTCAGCCGACAAGGCGAGACTGCCATTGAGTTCCTCACCGCCATCGGGTGACGCTGTGGTTACATTGATTGCACCGGCCACGGTGTTTTTTCCGAATAGCGTACCCTGCGGCCCGCGCAAGACTTCTACCCGTTCAATATCAACGAACGGCGAGCGGTACTGCCGGCCGCGACCCATATAAACGCCGTCGATATACATACCCACCGACTGCTCAAAAGCCTGGTTATTACCGGAGCCCATACCACGCATATAAATATTGGTGTTCACCGCTACTTCGGCAATGTGCAAGTTGGGAACGTAAGCCGCTATGGCAGACATATTGGGTATGCCGGCATCTTGCAGTTGTTCGCCTTGCAGGGCCGTTACCGAGATTGGTACGTCTTGCAAACTCTCCGCCCGCTTCTGCGCCGTAACGATAACCTCCTCCAGCAATAACTGTTCCTGTGCTATTGATGTAGCAGTCGCCAAAGTGATAGCTAAAACTAGTGGTGCCTTTTTGAATAATGCGGGCATGGTTGTTCCTCATAATTCGTTGTTATAAGTATCACGACGCTCACCACAGGAACTGGGGCGCCGTGCTCGCGGCTATGATAGAAGATATTTCGACGAGTAGCTACCGATTGGATCAGGACGCTAGAAGGTTGGTACTAGTGCACCGACGCAGAACCACCCACGCCAAATAATTGACTGACTTCCGCGCGACCAAACTCATAATGCTGGCCACAAAACTCGCAATCCATCTGAATGCTGCCTTGCTCTTCCAACAGTTTGTTAGCTTCACTTTCGCCAAGTGTATGCACTGCGCTTAGGCAACGCTGACTGCTGCAGCTACAGTTAAACTCGATGGGTTTGCTCTCATGCACACGCACGCCAAAGCTGTTAAACACGCGGTATAGCAGCGTTTCATTATCTACCGCCAGCATTTCATCGCTCGATAGCGTGGCGCCAAGTTGCACCGCTTGCTCCCAGTCTTCCGTCATGGGCTGTTGCGATGGCAGCACTTGCAACATCATCGCAACCACTTGTTGTGGCGTGCTAGCGAACCAAAAGACGGTTGGTAGCTGTTCAGATTGGGCAAAATAGTATTCCAAACAGGCGGCGAGTGACTGACCTTGCAAAGGCACAATACCCTGATATTGCTCGCCTTTGTCGGGTTGAATCGTAATTGCCAACGTACCGCCGTTTAGCAGGTCGACAAAATCTTCACTGCTGGCGCCCTGCGCGCCACGAGCGATGCCGCGTATCGCACCACTACTATGACATTCAGCCATGATGAGTGGAATTTGCCCTGTTGATTTGGCTTGCAGAATCAGTTGACCATCGAATTTTATCGTGGTGCTAAGCAAAGTTGTGGCGGCGAAGAATTCGTTTAGAGTTTGGCGCACCCCTGGCGGATAGTACTGCAAGGCAGTCGCCTGCTGCACGCTGTTTGACAGACGCACGATTTCGCCGCGTATGCCGGTGCGTTCCAATGTAAAGCGTTGTACTGCGTCTTGCACTAGTCTAGAGTCCCCACTTGTATCAGTCGTAATCCTGTTCGCGTAGGCGCCCCAGTTCGCGCCGTTGTTTCTTTGTTGGCCGTGTTTCCGGCGGTAACATACTTTCTCTGAGCACCTTGCGCTGCGCGGCCTGTTGTTTGCGGCGTTCTATGCTCTCTGGCGTTTCGGTATATAGTAGGGCAGCTTGTTCCGCCCCACGCCGCTGTTCGGAGAGCGCGTCGACATGTACGGTTTTTTCATCCCACCCCTGTGGTATCGTCAACGTGGCGCCGATGCTAACTTCCTTGCTGACTTTGGCACGTGCGCCATCGTATGCCACTTTACCGCCTTCGATCGCTTTTTTAGCAAGACTGCGGGTTTTAAAGAAGCGCGCTGCCCACAGCCATTTGTCTAGCCTGACTTTTTGCGGGTTAGTCATTGGCAGGTGGCATGATTTCGTCGAAATGGTGAATCGACCGAAAGTTGCCTGCATTGCGCAGCGGTCTTTTGCTGTCGGGCTGTTTCAGCGTGAGTAGAAATTTAATCCCAAAGTCATGCGCCGCCTGCAAAACGCTTTCGGTGTCGTCGATAAACAGCGTGCGCGCGGGGTCGAACGGCTCATCCTGCTGCAAGCGCTGCCAGAATAGCGCCTCTTCTTTGGGCGCGGCATGATCGTGTGCGCAAATAATACGGTCAAGATGCTCGCCAATCGCGGTTTTTTCTAACTTGATCGCCAGACTTTTCTGGTGCGCATTGGTAATCAGCACCGCCCGTTTGTCGGCTTGCTGCAGCGCGCGCAAGAAATCCAGCGTATGCGGTCGCTCCTTGATCATGTGCGCCACTTCCCGTTTCAATTCGTCGATGTCGAGATTCAGTCTTTCTGACCAATAGTCCATGCAGTACCAGTTTAGTGAGCCGTATACCTGCGTATACATACCCTTGATAAGCTCATTGGCGTCGGCTGCGGTTTTGCTGTGCACTTCGGCGTATCGCTGTGGCACGTAGTGCTCCCAAAAGTAATTATCAAAATGCAAATCCAATAAGGTGCCGTCCATGTCGAGCAACACGGTATCGATTTCGTCCCAACTCTTGATGCTCATGCGATTCAATTCAAATACTGATGGTGTATTCTACCGGATCTAATTAGCAGTAGAAAATCTCCAGCATGGCAGACAACAAACAGTTACCAAGGGTTCTGCAGTCGCAGTGGTTAAGTCATAGCCGCTTGTTTCACGTGGAGGAGCAGCATCTCCAGTTTAGCAACGGCGAGACGCGTATTTACGAACGCTTGAACCCCGGCAAGCATAGCGCGGTCATGATTGTTGCCATGCTCGACAGCGACACGGTACTACTAGCGCGCGAATATGGCGCGGGGATAGCACGATACTATCTGTCGCTCCCGAAGGGAGCAATGGATGCTGGCGAAACAGCGATTGAAACTGCCAATCGCGAACTGATGGAGGAAGCCGGCTACGGCGCCAACAAGCTGGAGGTGATTAAGCAATTCGCGCTGTCGCCGTCGTATATGGGTAATCAAGTCATCCTGGTATTGGCCCAAGACTTGTACGAGAAACGCTTGCCCGGTGACGAGCCCGAAGAGATTGAAATCATTCCCTATAAAATGGCGGACATTGACACGCTAATTGCTGGCGATGAATTTACTGAGGCCTACGCAGTTGCGGCACTGCTGATGATTCGCGAACGGCAGCGCAACGGTCAGCTTTGATGGAACAATTCTAGTGGACTATGCACGTCTTGATGATCAATTGATACCTCTGGTGCGCCAAGCCGGGCAGGCGCTGTTGCACTATTACGCCGATGCCGCCGCACTGGATGTGCAAACCAAAGCTAACCATACTCCTTTGACTGCGGCTGATCTCGCTGCGCACGATATTGTGGTTAACGGACTACGCCAACTGTACCCCGATATACCGGTATTGTCTGAGGAAGACGCTGCGCCCTTATCGGCCCTGGCCGAACGCAAGCAATGGCCAAGGCTATGGCTGGTCGATCCATTGGATGGTACGCGTGAATTTTTGGATGGCAGCGACAACTTCTGCATCAACATTGCACTGGTGGAGAATGGTGAAGCGCGCTTTGGATTGATTTACTTGCCGATAAGCGATGCGGCTTACGTTGGAATTGTCGGGCAAGGCGCCTGGTGTCAAACAGGCACGACCCAACGCGCTATAGCTTGCCGCAACGTTGATAACGGCAACACTGTCACGCTAATTTCCAGCCGCAGGCGCTTCAAGCAATCGTTGCTTGAGCTTGAACAGCGTTTGGCTGCGAAATTCCACCACATTGAGCGAGTTGGTATTGGCAGCGGTGTTAAGTTTTGCCGAGTCGCCGAAGGCGCGGCCGATATCTACCCGTGCTTTGGCCCCACTTATGAATGGGACACCGCCGCTGGGCAGGCACTGGTCGAAGCCGCAGGGGGGCGCATGTGTGGTCTCGCACAACAGCCATTCCGTTATAATCGTCGCGCCAGTCTGCTCAATGGCGGCTTTTATGTGTTTGCCGACTCGCAGTATGATTGGTCATCGTTATTGCCGGCGCAAAATTAGAAGCAATTTTCGCCGATGGAAGCATTACTCACCATCGGCCTGCTTATTCTATTTATCGTCGGGATAATGCTGCTGTCGGAAGGGGCGCACCTGGCGCACTTACACGTGTTCGGCAACGCAATTACGCCAATGAGCACGGCAACGTTTTATTTCGTGATAGCGGTGCTAGTGATTGTCGACGTCGTGCAAAGCCGCTATCACAAAAAGCTCATGCAAAATAAGTTGGTCGCCTAAGCACCCTTGCTGCTGTGAATATAGGCGCGCAATTGCTTGTCGTCGGGCCACTGTGTGCGTTCAATAAAATACACTAAGGCCATTTGTGCTTCCGCCTTGTCAGCGTAAGGGCCCATATCCACATTTTCGCGGGTGGTGTAGTACCAGCCGTCGTCGCGTTTAAAAAAGCGCTCGCTGCGAGTGTAAATAATGTTTGCTGGCGATCCGTTGCCGTTGGATTGTTGCGAAGAAGTTTGCCCTGCCATTTTACCGCTACCGCCTCTTTCGAGGAAAA
>JBPCXM010000556.1:0-6044 GCA_051008535.1 Pseudomonadales bacterium
TTCAACCCCCAACCGGGTGATCGATTTGCCTGGTATGCGCCGATCATTTGGTCTAGCGAGGAGCTCGAATCACAGGGCGCCGGCATGGGGCAGTTGATTATCAAGGCGGCGGAGAAAGAATTGATCACGCGCGGCTACCATGTTGTGGCTGATAAACGCAACGCAGATTTCATACTCGGTGCGGCCGTGATCGGCGACTCAGGCGAACGCGCGGACGCTTTAAGGGATTTTTTTCAACTGTTTCCACAAGTCGCCAAAGCGGCTAACGGATACGACAAGGCGACCACCGTGATGGCGGTGATACCCAGCAAGCAAAATTCGGTGCAAAATCGCGCAGCACCAGACCGGCAGTCAGTGCTTTGGCGGGCAGGCTTGGAGACTTATGTACTGGGAGAAAAGTTGACGCCAGAAATGCGGGAGCTACGTGTGCAGGCGTTTATCCAAACACTGATGTCGTCGCTGCCCTGAACCTGGCAGCTACCGGAAATCCTGGCCGAACTTAACGAAGAAAATTTAGCCTACTTCTTCCTGCTAGTCCGATTAACGCCTAGGCTGTGTTGATCTTCTAGTCAATGCCGCTGTTTATCTTTTCGCCTATCGCCCGTTTGAGTATCGTCGATCGAGTCACACAGCTATTAAATAACCGTGGACTTTGGGGCCAAGGACTTCTATTCTTCCTGCACTCGGGAGCACGGTTTTGGGTAGTGGACTCAAACTTCCTAGAAAGACCGCCCATTCCGATAACTGCTCGCACTTAATATTTGATTTCGCGGTACAAAACAACAACGGACTATGGATGTTATAGAACCACACGCTTCCGTGGATAAAAAAAAATCCAATCCGGGTATCCTTCGCCAAACCATTAGTGGCTTTTACCCGCGTGATGCATTTGAGCAACAAATCGACTCGATCCTCGAAGCAGCGAGTGTAAATCAGCTAGAAAAGCTCTGGGTAGCGATCGTTAAAGTTCCCCGCTTGCACCACATACGTCTCGTTATGGGCGTAGATGCTGCCGATGACGTAGTGCGATCGTTAGGTAATTTTTTGCGAGCGGAATTTCCCGACGCTCTGGTGTTTGGGCATCTGGAAAACGATAAACTGGCAGTGGCGTCGGCAGGCCCCGCGCGACGCTTGAGTCACCGGCTCGAGCCAACCAGAGACATACGATTCATCGGCGAAACCGTCGAGGTATTCGGCCATCGTTTGTTTATAAGAATGTGCGCCGGTGCATGCTACTATTCTCATCCAGATCATGCGACTAACCTGGTCTACAAGACGCAGTTGGCGTTGTCGTGCGCGCTGGATGGCGACTCCGATCTGGTGTTCTATACCGACGTTCTGGGAGACGAGTCCGTACAACGTCTTTCATTGCAAAAGCAATTACTGCCTGCAATTGAAAAAGATGAACTCGTTCTACACTACCAGCCTTTTTTCGATTTGCGTTCCGGAAAAATTACGGGCGTTGAGGCACTGGTGAGATGGCAGCATGGCGCCGATGATCTCCTGGCGCCACAACACTTTATACCAGAGGCCGAACGCACCGGCCTCATCGTGCCACTGGGCGATTGGGTCCTGAGGTCGGCCATCCGCCAATTTAAGCGGTGGCAAGGTGCCGGCTGCAGGCCGCTTCGCCTGGCAGTCAACTTGTCGCCCATTCAAGTGCTACAGACCAATCTTGTGGAGACAATAAAGGCGCTGCTACGTCAGTACGACCTTGACGCACAGTGGCTAGAGCTGGAAATTACTGAAGACGTCATGTTAGTCGATATCGAGGGTCCGCTTGAGGTTTTAACGCAACTCCGAAATCTTGGTGTAAAGCTAGCGATCGACGACTTTGGTAGCGGTTACTCGTCTTTCAAGTATCTGAAACGGCTACCGACCCATCGGCTTAAGATCGACCAAGAGTTTGTTCGCGAAATCGCTTTGCACCACGAGGACCGCGCTATAGTGCAAACCATCATCACCACGGCCGCCAACCTGGGAATGAAAGTCGTCGCTGAAGGGGTGGAAACATCCCAGCAAGCCGAGCTTCTAACACAGCTCGGCTGTCAGGAAGCGCAGGGTTTTTACTTTTCTCCGCCTCTAGACCGTGATGCGATGCAGCAGCAATTGCAAGGACAACAGGCGCAATGAAAATACCCTGAATTACCTTGGGTACTTCAAGACCAGCATCAGCGTACCGCCGGGTACACCGATGCGATCGATCCTGACCGTGGTTCATTCAGCAAGCACGTCAGCCGCATTCAATAACTTCCAATATCTTCGCACAACGTACATTCAGAAAACCACTCCTCGGTTAGCACCATCATTCACCTGAGCTCGGTGGGGCTTCGATCGATACCGCAACAGCCCTTGTCACACGCAGCCGCACCTGGTCGCCTATGTCCACCAGATCGAGCTTGGCCTCTTCGCTCGCCTTGATGGTGCGTAGCTCGCCTTCTTCGGTTTCCAGGGTGACGAGCTTGTCTGCAGTATTGATGGCATGGATTGTGGCCACCATGACATGTGATTCAACGCCTTCTATGCCCGGCTTATTATTGGCCGGCACCACGGTCAGCTCGGCTACATCGCCGATGAGCGGCTCAGATCCATGCGGTGCAACTACCAGGGCTACTGACTCGAGGTACTCGACAACGATGCGGTCCCGCGGTTTGATCTGATCGATGTTGCCGACTGCATCATCCGCGACAACGGTAAAGCGGTTGCCCTGGGCATTGATGAGCTTGAGCTCACGCGTGTCTTTGTTCACGGCTTCTACAATCGCACCTGACTTCACCAGCGTGCTCAATATGCGCGCGGGTTTCGCGACTGATGTCTCGTCGGCGGCATCCGCCGTTCCGATTATCAATGAGCTCGAGACAATGCCTGTGCAAAGGCTTATCACCAAAGGGCTTCCCATTCTCTTAAAGTTCAAATGACGGCGACGCAGCACAAAGCCCATGCCGAGCAATGCCAAGCTCGCTAGCCCAAGCGCCGGCCATGGACTGGCCGTGGTTGGCAGTGCGTCCGCAGGCGAGGCGGAATGCTCAATAATGACGTCAGTATCGGTGACAAACGCCACCTCTTCGATGTTCGGCGTGGCAAATGATTGAGTGGACAAATGAATGGTAATTTCCTGGCCGCGTTGAAGATCCCGCGATCGGACCTTTTTATTGCCGATCAGCACACGGGCCTCGGACCTGGGTTCGACCTTAAAGGTGTAATCGGTCGCGGGGAGATAAAGCGTTACCGAGCGCGAGCTGGCCTGGCGGACGACGGCTTTGAACAACGCATACAGCTCGCCGTCGCGTTCGACGACCGCTTCGCAGGCACCTTTCAGTCTCGGGAAGCGCTCCAGTGCTTCAGGCGTGGGCCGAAAGTCGTCGCAAGTTAGCTCGGTGGGAATATCTTGCTGGCTCCACGCACTTGCCGAAAGCAGCGGCAGCACGCATACGAGTATCTTAAGCATATCTTTCATTTTAATCTCCTGGTTGGTTCGATCATTCTGCCGCCATCCTCTTCAGCCGTCGCCAGTTGTGGACGCGCCCGCACGATGAAACGATCAGGCGCGAAGCCGACGTAGTAAAAGGGGTAGCAGGTAATTAACGTGAGCATTTGACCGTCTGCGGGATCGAGCACGCTGACGTCCAAGGGGTCTGTAATAAATACTTCGCTAACCTGAAAACGCTGTAGACCGCTCGACGCACGCAGTTCAATCACGTCGCCGATTTCGATATCCTTCAGCGGCCGGAAAAAACTGTCTCTATGCGCAGAAATTGCGGTGTTGCCGTCATGTCCCGGCAAAGCCGTGCCGTCGATGACACCAGCGCCGTGATTAAGCGTTCGTTGATCGGTGCCGACAAAGACAGGCACCTCGAGATTGAGCCGGGCAATACTGAGCAACGCAATGGGGTGGCCGTCGGTCGCTCGAGAATTCTGCGGAATGCCTTTTGCAGCGGTTTCTTTAAGCGCTGCCATGGCTTGCTTGGACCCGACAACAGCATCAATGTATACGCTGCCAACAACCAGTAGACCGAGACAGCCAAGCCATACACAGAGTCTCTCGGCAATGGCTAAGAGCTTTGTTCGACAACCTCGTATGTACGATTTACTCATATTGAGCCACTATTAAGAACAGACAACAGCGAGACCAATAGAACCAAAATTCAATAACAGATGCAACAAAACTCAGATTTGGATCAATGGTACTTTTTAACGCAAATCTTAGAATCAACAGCACGTATAAATACACAAGCAGATGTATAATTTTCCGCTAGTCACGTTAATAATTCGTTGCCAAGAAGCTAGAGTTAAATGTTAGGTTAGCGACCCAACCATCAGAATGTTCAGCATTCTCTATGGGTTACTGCGGTTTTCTTTTGATAGTCTCCGTTCCCTTGGGCCAGCGGGGCCGGAACAGCTCATCATTCAATTTTAAATTTCGCGCCATATCGGTGTATGAAATCTTTAGCGAAGCGCCACCTTCAACTTGCGAAATTTCTTGTTCCAATGGCATCCAGCTGGCCTGGTCAATCCAGACGCGCACGCGCGCCACATGCTCCCGGCTGGATTCCTTTTTCGGCGTCAACTCAAGGCCGACGACCCGCCGCCCTCTAATCTTGTCCTCACCCAACAGCGTCACCAGATAATCCTTCTTTAAATCTTTGCCAGTGCTGGTGAAGCCAATCCGAACCAAGGGTTCAAGCCGCGCTTTATCTTTCTTCGAGGAGTAGAGCTCGACCAACGCCCTGACAGGATCGTAAACATGCACCTTGTTCTTGACGGCAAGGATGGTCCGCTCCTCTGGGTTCTTGACGTCAAAACGAATCGCGCCCTGCTTATTAACGTAAACTCGACCACTGCTTTCCTTGTTGCCTTTCCCATCTTCGGTTTGCCGCAGCACTTCCACGTCAGCCAGCGCTGTGGAAAAATCGCCTGCCTGACGATCAATCTGGCGCAGTGCAGAATCGAGAGTCCAGCCCAGTTCATTGTCGGCACCATAACACGCGCATGCCAAACCGAGCCCCACCAATACCAATACCGATCTTACAGCAGCCATCACATCCTCCGCGGAAGCATCGCCTAGACAACGCACTTTCGTTGTAGGCTCCCTAGGTTAAATAATCATAAGAAGTGTAATCAATTCAAACGATGTCTACAATGGGCCCTTTAAAGTGTAGGGAAGCGTTTCAATAAGGCAGCAATAGTCGACTTGGCGATTTGGCGCAACGCAGCGTCGTCTAACGACCCTTGATTTCTAACGATACGGCTGGCGTAGGCTTCCCACAAGATTGATTTGCCGCCCTCGTCATGAACGATGAGTAGGAGAACTCCCCGCGACTTCAGCTCAGCCAATCCTTCGTTAGCAGACCAGCCTTCATAATGCAGTTTACCAGCGTTGTTACGCCGCCATGTCGCACCATATTCCGCGTCATCACCCGGCACCAGCGCCTCAGGCTGTGCTGTAATCCGATAATCCAGTACCACGTCACCACCGGTTTCCTCATGAGCCAGTCCCTTTGCACGCAGGTTTTTTTTGACTTCCGTTCGTATGGCCTCATCAAAAACTACTGCATTTGTATTGATTTTCCCACGGGCCTTCAGTGGCCCAGTAATCCAGGAGTAGCTGGTGACATTTTCCAGCCTAGCATCCGCTTCCTGTAGAACTTTAACCTTTTGTGTGCTGCAAGACGCCAGCATAAGGACCAGATATAGCAAAAAATTACGCACGTATTTTTCCATAGATTGAGTACCAGAATGCTTGCTAATGTTTGCAGCGGAAAGACGGCGAAGGTTGGCGGCCAGCAGCAATGTACACATGATTAGAGCGAGAGATAGTTTGGGCATCGTTCGGCTCCTTAACTGCTGTTAGAATATCTCCGTTAATCTGCTATTGCAAACTGCAAAGAAACTCCGCAAATTGTTAATCCGTATACACTAACGGAAAGACGCAGTGGTATGTAAACCCTTATGTGTCCCGAGTTCCATTGGAGCACGTCAGTTCTATGAACCATTCGATACCCCGCTTTTAACAGTGTAAGGTGATAAATTCACAGTAATCAGCC